>JAQVHC010000062.1 GCA_028696435.1 Actinomycetota bacterium
CTGCCTTCCTCGAGATTTTTTCTGACCTCGTCGGGTGAAAGTTTTAGACATTTCCTGTCATATTTAAACGGCTTTCCTTCTTCCAGTTTTATCTTTCTTTCTTTTTCGAGTTCTTCCGGATTGCAAAAACAAAAGTATGCTTTCTTATCATGAACAAGTTTTTGTGCAAATTCTTTATAAATTTCAACTCTTTGTGATTGCCTGTATGGTCCGAATTTTCCTCCAACCACTGGACCTTCATCCCAGTCAAGCCCCAGCCATCTCAGTGATTCAAGAATTTGATCTATTGCATCTTCCTGGTGTCTTGCAATGTCGGTATCTTCAATTCTCAATATAAATCTGCCGCCTGTTTTTTTTGCATAAAGCCAGTTAAAAAACGCAGTTCTCGCGCTTCCTATGTGGAGATATCCTGTAGGACTCGGGGCAAATCTTACTCTAACTTCTTTATTATTTTCCATGGCATAAAAATAAATAAAACTAACCAAATAACTAAATAAATAAATACTTTCCGGCTTGTCTGCTTATATAAATTATTTATTATTTACTATCTAAGGATTTACCCAGACTCTAATTTTTCTTATGGTTTCTACTGGCTGGCCCCACATAGGATCCTGCCTGTGTGTGTATCCAGGGGGAACTTCAGAATATGGTTCATTTATATAGTTTATATGAGTATAACCGGCTTCTATTAATATATGGTTTGCTTCATCCTTGGGCATTAAAGCTACCATTGGCATAATAGGAATATCTTCGGGACCAATCGGTACCTGTGTAGTTGGTTCCTGACCATAACGGAATTCGGTCATAACAGTCTGCTCAAGTGGTGTAAATCTATTTGGAATCATTAATCCTCCTGTTTCAGGGTCTACGACTACCCGGACGTTTATTCTATCATCTTCCGGTCTTTTGAAATTTTCAGCAGGAAGCTTTTTTGTAGCTTCGCTCATAAATAATTTCCAGATCATCGCAGGATGAGCGCCTCCCTGGACTCTTAAATCATGGATGGTTGTCATTTTTATATTTGCTTCCGGATAACCCATCCATACACAGGCTGCAAGATTTGTGGTAAATCCTGTAAACCAGGCGTTTTCAGCTTGATCGGTGGTACCGGTTTTCCCGGCACAGGGCCTGTCATCAAGCCTTGCTCTGGTTCCTGTTCCTCTCTGTACAACCTGCTGCAGGATTTCTATTGCGCGATAAGCGTTAATGGGAGAGATTACCTGCATGCCTTCCATGCCTTCTTCAGGATTATTTTCAATGTCTTTAAGGATATTACCATCTTTGTCAACAATCCTAAGTATTGCTACAGGTTCGTGCCTCTTTCCATAATCAGCAATAGTGCAGAATGCTGTACAGACTTCAAGAGGGCATACTCCTGTAGTTAGCCCTCCCAGCCCCATTGCCGGGTATGGCTCCATGGGGGTTTCAATTCCCATGTTATTGGCAAGCTGTGCCATATGATAGGGTCCGATTTTCATGATAAGCTGTGAATACACTACATTTACAGATTTTACAGTAGCCTCAAATATTGTCATTTCGTTTGTATCATATTGCTCATTACCATAGTTTCCAACTTCCCACCAGGGTGGGTCACTTCCTACAATATCAAATACAACAGGGCCATTTGGATTAAATGTCATATAAGGGCTGATGCCCTGTTCGAGGGCTGAAATGAGGGCAAAAACCTTAAAAGTTGAGCCCGGCTGTCTGTGTGACTGCGTGGCAAGGTTAAATCCCATTCCTGTGTAATCTTCTTCTTTACCTCCAACCATGGCTTTTATATACCCATTAGACGGATCCATAGCTACAAGAGCTGCCGATGGGTCTTCCGCATCCGGGAGAACTTCTTTGATTGCATTTTCTGCAGCAGTCTGCATTTCAGGGTCAAGAGTTGTATATATTTCATATCCTCCCTTTAGCGCTTTTTCAACTCCAAATTCCTCTGTAATTTCCCCCTTAACATAATCTACAAAATAAGGAGCAAAGCCCTTTTCGACTTCTTCTACTGGCCTCTGGGTAATTATGGGTGTGTTTATTGCAGCCTCATATTCATCCTCGCTGATATAATCAAGCTCAAGCATCTTTGCCAGTACAGTATTTCTTCTTTCAAGAGCTGCCTTCTTGTCAATGTATGGTGAATATAAATAGGTTTTGAGAAGGCCGGCAAGCATTGCACATTCAGGGAGGTTAAGATATTCTACATCTTTATTAAAATAAGCTTTTGCTGCAGCCTGGACACCATATGCACCTTCTCCGAAATAGACTGTATTAAGGTACATTTCCAGTATTTCTTCTTTTGAATAAATTTGTTCAATCTGATATGCGAGGGCGATTTCTTTAATCTTTCTCTCATAGGATATTTCATATTTTTCTTCAGGCATATATACGTTTTTTACATATCCCTGGGTTATTGTAGTAGCGCCCTGTTCTATTTCTCCGGACACCATATTTATTATAAATGAACGAATTATGCCCTCAACATCAAATCCCTTATGCTGATAAAATCTCTCATCTTCAATGGCAATGACTGCATTTATAAGATTCTGTGGTATCTGCTCATATGATACGAGCACCCTGTTCTCCTCCCCGTGGTAGGTTGCGATAAGAGTACCGTCAGCAGCATATATCCTTGAAGTCAGTGCGGTTTCAGTAGGTGTAAATTCTTCAAGCCTGGGAAGATCTTCAAGGAAGGAATTCAGTGTGTTTAATGCAAAGACAATGACTCCTCCAAATGCAGCAACAAAGAAGAGATTTCCTGCAAGAATAACAGCTATTATAGCTATTATTACCTTTGATACTTTCTTTTTTTTATGTTTTTCTCTTATTTTGGACACAGTTTTAAAAAATATTTAAATAAATATTTTCTCTTAACAATAAAAAAATGTTAATTAAATTAGTAATATCAATGGATATTTCAAAGTAAAAATATTATCATATTTCAATTTTATTATACAGAGCTTAAATTATTGTTTCTACAATGTTTCTGGAATAGTGAAATAAAAATAATTATATTAACTTTACCGGTCAGATATATGCTACTATTATCAGGGGGTAAATTAGGGAGTAAGTCAGAATAGAGCAAATGCAGGGTGGAGTATTGAAATAGAGTAAGTGCAGAGTAGAGTATAATAGAAATGTATTTGCATTATATGTATAACTAACTATACCCGCACTCTAAATTCAATTTTTTTTGTATTTATATTATGATTAACTGAATTAACGTAGAATAAGTTTAACCGGAAGGAAGGAGTTTTATGGTTGTATTATCTGATAAAGAGGCTGCGTTATCTGATAGAAAAAAGATATGGATGCTTGAAAAATTAATAGAGATAAGAAAGTTTGAAGAAAAAGCCATCCTTTTATATAGAGCTGGAAAAATATGGGGATATCTTCATCCATGCATTGGTCAGGAAGCTATTCCAGTGGGTGCCTGCTGCGCAATAAAAAAAGGTGATTATATTATTTCAAACCACAGGGGACACGGCCATTGCATTGCGGCGGGTGCTGATATCAGAAAGATGATGGCAGAGCTTTTTGGAAAATCTACCGGTTATTGCGGTGGAAGGGGTGGCTCAATGCATATTATTGATATGGAGCACGGGATACTCGGGCAAAATGGAATAGTCGGAGGTGGTATACCTTTATCAGTAGGAGCAGGTCTTTCTTGCAAGATGGATAAAAAAGGCAGTGTGACATTGTGCTTTTTTGGGGACGGGGCTTCTAATAATGGTGTATTTCATGAGGCTTTAAATATGTCTGCTTTATTCAAACTGCCTGTTATATATATCTGTGAAAATAATATGTATGCTATTTCAATGAGTTCAAAAGATTCAGTAGCGTGTGTTGATATCGGGAAAAGAAGCTGTGCCTACGGAATCCCAGGTCATATTATTGATGGGAGTAACCCGATAGAGGTCTACGGGGCTGTTAGTGAAGCAATGGAACTTGCGAGAGGTGGGGGTGGCCCATCACTTATTGAAGCAAAAACTTACAGGTTTTACGGCCATCATACAAATGACCCTGCGGAATACAGAAGCAGTAAAGAAGTCGAATATTATAAATCTACAAAAGACCCGGTAGTAAATTTTAAAAGAAAATTGCTTGAAGAAAAAATAATAACCGCCGGGGGTATACAGGAGATTGAAAACAAGCTTGATAGAAAGATAGAGGAAGCAGTTACTTTTGCGATGGATAGTCCCGAACCGGAGCTTGATGAGTTTTTAAAGGAGATCAAAGAGTAGAGTTTATTAAATATTAAAAATGTTAGTGGAGGATGTTAGTACAGGGTGCTGGCCCAAAATTATTAATGTTAGTTAGTTTGCAGATTTATTATGTAAGCAGCTATCGCAGATTTATTAACGCAGTGCCTGTTTGCAGTTTGCGCAGGTTTAGTGGAAATGGGAATAAATAAAATGGAATATAGCGAGAATTAAAATATAAAGAAAATCGGGATAAAGAAGAAATATTTTAGAAAGTTAAAAGGAATTAAAGGGATTTTTTAAGAAGGTAAAAAGAAGGTAAGACAATGAGAGAAATTGAGTACAGGGAAGCTATAAAAGAAGCAATCATTGAAGAGATGGATAGTGACAGGAGGGTCTTTTTAATTGGTGAGGAAATAGGTGTTTATGGTGGTTCATTTAAGGTTTACAGGGGGCTTCTTGACAGATACGGTCCTGAGAGGGTTATAAACACACCAATTGCTGAAAATACTATAGCAGGAGCTGCGATAGGCGCTGCACTTACCGGTTATCGTCCGGTGGCCGAAATCATGGCTATTGATTTTACGACGCTGGCTATGGACCAGATTGTAAACCACGCAGCAAAAATCCATTTTTTAAGCGGCGGCAACGTCAATGTTCCATTAGTGATAAGAACACAGGGCGGAGTGGGGAAAGGAGTTGCAGCACAGCATTCGCAGAGCCTTGAAGCATGGTTCTATCATGTTCCAGGCTTAAAGGTGGTAATGCCATCTACTCCTTATGACGCGAAAGGCCTTTTAAAAACTGCTATAAGGGATGATGGTCCTGTAATATTTATAGAGCATAAAAAGCTTTATTCTGTTAAGGGAGGAGTTCCGGAGGAAGAGTATACTATTCCTTTCGGAAAAGCTGAAGTTAAAAGGGAAGGAAATGACATTACCATTTTTGCCTATTCAAATATGATTATAAAATCACTTGAGGCTGCAGAAGAGTTATCCCGGCATGGTATAAGCTGTGAGATTGTTGACCCGAGAACGCTTGTGCCACTTGATATTAATTTACTGGTAGATTCTGTTAAAAAAACAGGAAGGCTCATTGTTGTTAGTGAAGCATGCAGCAGGGGTTCTGTTGCTTCAGATATCAGCGCCAGGGTAACAGAAAGAGCTTTTGAGTATCTAAAAGCTCCTGTAAAAATAGTAGCAGGGCTCAATACCCCTATTCCATATAATTCAACTCTTGAAAGGGCTTCAATCCCACAGGTAAATGATATTATTGAAGCTGCAAAAAAAATACTGTAAAAGAATCTCTGTATTTCTGAAGGTGATGCATGAAACTTTGCAAAGAATCCCTGTAAAAGGCCTGTTGAAATTTCTACAAAATGATACTTATTAATTATCTTGACATATTATAAGTATAATTTATACTTATAACTGGTGAAGAAATATGAATTCAATAAAAATTAATATTACTATTCCAGAAGCAAATTTAAAGGAAATTGAAGAATTTTGCAGCGAAGAAGGAGTTACCAGGAGCTGGCTTATCAGGGAAGCTACTTCTACCTACATTACGGAAATAAAAGAAAAAAAGGAACTTGAAAGGAAAAGAAAAGAGATGGAATGGGCAGCAAAGGCTTCAAAAGAGCTGCGTGATAAAGGCAGCGGCTTTAAAGATGGTAAGAAGGGCGCGCAAATAATAAGAGAGTTCAGGGATAAGGAATAGGGGAGGACTCTGAAAATGGATATAGTAATAGATGCATCTGTTGCATTAAAATGGTTTATTACTGAAAATGAAGATTATGTAGAGAACGCACTGGCTATACAGGATAAGAAGATATCAGAAGAGATAAAAATACTGGTGCCTGACTTTTTTTTCCTTGAGGTTTTAAATGCTCTCATTACAAAATCAGAATTTAGTATAGAAGATATCTCAACTGCGAGGGAAGTGCTTTTTAAAATGGACCTTGAAATCAAATATCCTGATAATTCTATTCTTTCGGATTCGGCTGGAATAGCCCTTTTAGAAGGTCTTACAATATATGACTCATTGTATATTGCTGTAGCGAAGTCCAGCAATGCTATTTTTTATACAGAAGATAAAAAAATTCTCTCAAGCAGTAAAAATTATCCTTTTATAACAAGTATAAAGGATTTTGTGTAGTTTAGATTTACTCAAAAGTGTGACACTTAAGTGACCGGGGTCTTTATTCTTTCTATGAAATTTATGTAATTGTTTATGTTATCATTTTTATCATTTATGTGTATTGTTAACAATTTATGTTATTATTTACGTTATTATAGAAACTAGAAACTTACAGAAGTACAGAAATGTATTTTTTATTTTGATTATGAAAATATTATTAATAAGCGACAGGGTAGTTGAACACATATACAGCAATAATATTGCGGATAGGTTTAGTGATATAAGTTTTGTTATTTCCTGTGGTGATCTTCCTGCCTACTATCTTGAATTTATAGTATCCACACTCAACAAACCACTTTTTTACGTTCTGGGAAACCATGATATTAATAAAATTTATACCGAAGACGGGATAAAATCCGGTCTTCCTGAAGGGTGTATTAATCTTGACCAAAAAGTAATTGAGTATAATGATGTTATACTGATGGGGCTCGAGGGTTCGATGAAATACAGTGGAGGCGATTACCAGTATTCTGAACTACAGATGTGCCGGAAGATTAACAGGTTAAAGCCATCTCTTTATAAGAATAAAATATTTAAAAAAAGATATGTTGATATTGTTGTTACCCATGCACCTCCTTTTAAAGTTCATGATGGCGAAGATTTGTGTCACACAGGCTTTAAGTGTTTTAATGATTTTATAAAAAAATATAAACCGAAGTATCTGGTTCACGGTCATGTTCATACATATGGTACTGCAAATAACTGGGAGACAACCATAAATAGCACAAAGGTTATAAATGCTTATGGATACAGGATTATAGAGATTTAATTTATCAGAACCCAACTGACAGAAGTTACAAAGATGTTAGAAGAGGAACTTATTAATTTATAAAAAAAGAGATATTAGATTAGTGCATTAATGGTAAATACTAAAACAAAAATACCCTATGACATATCAAATCAGGAGTT
>JAQVHC010000063.1 GCA_028696435.1 Actinomycetota bacterium
TGTTTTTTATTTGAGCTAAATTCGTTTACCAGCTTTGATACAGAGGCAGGTATAACTTCTTTGTGCTTTAAAAAGGTCAATACATTGTCAGGGCCTATTTTTTTTATAAAATAGCCTGCAATTGCTCCTATAATTGCACCGCCTATTACAAAATTCAAAATGGAACTATCAAATTTTTTTTCTGTGCTCATTGTATACTACCTCCAGAGAAAATATTTTTTATTAAATACTGATATTTAAACTTTTATAAAATCTTTTTATAAAACCAGGAAAATTATAATGATATTAAAAAATATTTGAGTCATTATAATTTGTATATTTTTTTTCATAATTTATAATACTAAAATATCAATAATAAAAAAACAAATAAGAAAATATTTTTTGAAATAGCTATATGAATAAAATGAATTCTCCTCCAGTCAAACAGATAGATGCTCCAGAGCGGTTCAAGTATTTTAACCTGATAACCGGTCTTTTTGTTGCTACTCTGATTATTTCAAACATAGCTTCAACAAAAATAGTTGAGATCTGGAAATTTACCTTTGATGGCGGGACAATCCTTTTCCCTCTTTCATACATTTTTGGGGATATACTGACCGAGGTATATGGTTATAGAAAAAGCAGACAGGTAATATGGATAGGGTTTTTGTGTGCATTCCTCATGTCTTTTACCCTAAACCTGGTAGGCTTTATAAAACCTGCCAGTGGGTGGGAATATCAGGAAGCTTATATGGTTATACTTGGCCAGACTCCAAGAATAGTTGCAGCTTCTCTTATTGCATATTTTGCAGGTGAATTTTCAAATTCGTACGTACTGGCAAAAATGAAAATTCTTACAAAAGGAAAATGGCTTTTTGCCAGAACAATTGGCTCAACTATAGTAGGTGAGGCTATTGATACTATTATTTTTGTGACAGTTGCATTTCTGGGAGTATATGATAACAAACTGGTGTTTTTAATAATTATATCTAATTATATTTTTAAAGTTTCGCTTGAAATTATTTTTACTCCTATTACATATGCAATTGTAGGATTTTTAAAAAGAGCAGAAAAAATCGATTGGTTTGATTACGGAACTAATTTTAATCCATTTATTTTTCCCTGATGAATATATGGATATCCGGTTTTAATCGACTTCAGGCTGTGGGTAACGGTAATGTCCCACTATTTTGTATTCCATAAGGACATCAACTTCACTGATTCTACCTAATTCGCTGGAAATCATTATTACAAGCGGAATTCCGTCATCGCTGGTGTGAGGAGAAATAAATCCGGCAAGATCTGAGTAGGGATTATCTTCATCAAATTGGAAGTAAACAATATCACCAGGCTGCCATATAAGATTCGCGTCTTCGCTCTCAGGATCGAATTCGTTTGGTAGTGTTAAAGCATTACGACTGAAGAATTTTTCCTGAAAAAAAACATCTCTAAAGTCAATATATTTTATTGGTGTTTCTCTCCCTTTTATATCCATCGGGTAATCCTTTTTGTGGTCAATCATATCCTGATATATTAATTCCATAAGATCATAACCACATTCCTTTAAAGTTACTGATATTACATCAGTAGATATCCATATATTGTTCTGAGGATAACCTGTATCGGGGAAAACCTCGTACCCGTATTCTATATCTTCTTCAAGAAGTTCTAGGGTTTTTAAAACTATATTTTTCTGGATATCTGATAAATTTGCATTCTCAGCCCCATTTGACTGGCTTTCACCTGATTCTTCTGAAGAATTTTCTTCAGAAGAATATGTTCCAATAGTTTTCATAGTTTCTGGCTCTGGTTTTTTGTAAGCTGTATCAACAGTAAGTTCTGAAAGAGGATAGTCAATGCTGGACTTAAAAAGATTATCAGGTAATTTAATCACTCTGCCGTAATAGAATGACTTTAAACTCAGCATCTGCAGTAGAGCTATTACTATAACAGTAAAGACTATGTAGCTGTAACTGTGGTTTCTTCTAAGTTGTTTCTTCCTTATTCTGTATTCCATCTTTTAGTTTCTTCCTTATTCTGTATTCTATCTTTTAATATAATATATTACACGACAAGTTTAAGAGGGTAAACATCTTTTATATAAAAATCAAGGCTTAATTGTAAAAAAAATATTAAAAATTTAAAATTGCTATATAAATTGCTGTATAAATTTAATGGATGTGAGAAAATAGAAGCGTTTGATTTAAAGAGTTATAAATCAATGAATTGGCTCAGAGTAATATAAGTTGTCCATAAAACAAGTGATATGGATATAAAAGAGTAAGCTGTGTAGGAATTATAGAGATCCGGACAAAATATTATCGGTAGAATGAATCTTATAATAAATATTATAATAAGTAGAACATGGATAGAATAAATAGAATATTTAATGATATAACTGAAACAGTGGGTAGAACACCTCTTGTAAAGATAAACAAGCTGGCTGAGGGGACTGGTGCAGCAGTTTTTGCAAAATTAGAGTCATTTAATCCGCTCTCAAGTGTGAAAGACAGAGTCGGGTTTGCGATGATTAAAGCAGCAGAAGATAATGGATTAATAAACAGGGATACAGTTATAGTGGAACCAACAAGCGGAAATACCGGTATCGCACTGGCTTTTGTATGTGCAGCAAAGGGATACAGGCTGGTTCTCACTATGCCTGATACGATGAGCATAGAACGTAGGAAACTTCTTTCAATATTTGGAGCCAGCCTCATCCTTACAGATGGTTCAAAAGGAATGAAAGGAGCTATCGAAGAAGCTGAGAGGATTCAGAGAAAAATAAAAAATAGTTTTATGCCACAGCAGTTTAATAATCCGGCAAATCCGGAAATACATCGTAAAACGACTGCAGAGGAGATATGGGCAGATACAGATGGTAGCGTCGATATATTTGTGGCAGGTGTAGGCACAGGAGGGACTATTACAGGTGTGGGAGAAGTTTTAAAGGAAAGAAAACCCTCTGTTAGAATTGTAGCTGTTGAGCCTGCTGGGTCGCCTGTTCTTTCAGGTGGTAGATCCGGACCCCATAAGATTGAGGGAATAGGAGCTGGATTTGTTCCGGGTGTTTTAAATACCTCTATACTCGATGAAGTAATGACAGTTACAGATGAGGAAGCAGTAATTATGTCACAGAGGATAATGAAAGAGGAAGGAATACTTGTTGGAATATCAAGTGGAGCAGCAATGTTTGCTGCACTGGATATAGCTAAACAAAAGGAATCAGAAAATAAAAATATTGTTGTTATTTTGCCGGATACAGGAGAGAGATATCTTTCAACTCCTTTATTCAGGAAATTCGGGGAATGATAGCCAGATGCAGTGATGGCCAAAAGCTAATGGTTTTAATAATGAATGGATTATGATGACGACTGCGTTTTTAAGCTAATTCTAAGGATATTTAATTTAGCTAATAATTACAGAAAATAATCGGTCAGGAATAAAAATAAAATAAAATAAAATTAAACAGATTAGAAACAAAACAAATAAAGTAGATAAAATAAGGTAAAAAATAATTAGTTTCCATAAAGCATCTGATAGAAGTAATAATTCCCCATTACTCTTTTTACATATTCTCTCGTCTGTTCATAAGTAATGCTTTCAATAAATTCATCAATATCCATATTACCCCTATCAGAAACCCAGCCACTCATTCTGCCTGGCCCGCCATTATATGCACCGGCACAGTAGAACTTATTCTGGTTAAAATTATCAAGCTGCTGTCTTAAATAGAAAGTGCCCATTTTAATATTTATGTCAGGGTCTGTAAGCATATTAACATTATAATTTGAGATGCCAAGCTGCCTGGCGATACCCTCTCCTGTAGAAGGCATAATTTGCATGAGACCCCGTGCTCCGGCATAAGAGATAGCGTCTGGCATAAAATTGCTCTCCTGTCTTATTACAGCCAGTATAAAGAGCGGGTCAACATTATACTGGCTACTGTATTTTTGAACATATTCCTTAAAACCGTAAGGATAATAAAGGTAATAAAGATAATCAGTATGATTCTTATCAAGTATGGATTTTAGTTTTTTAAAGTTCTTGCCAATCATATTTATAGAATTAGAATAATTACTGGACTTAAAATATAATGTTGCAATTCCAAGAATTTTTGATGGGCTTTCTTCAATTTCTTTTTTTCCTGCCTCTATCTCAAGTGAAGCGCTGTTTAAAAATCCAAGCTTTAGAAATTCAATAGCCTTATTTATATGGCTGTGGCTGTGGCTGATATTTGTATGGCCATCACTGTTATTTTCATCTGTATTATAGTTGTGGTTTTCTTCTTCCAGAATAGAATACACATCCGGTAGAATGTTCGAAATCCCGGGATTTTCAGGATTCAAATTATTATTTATTTTTTTGATTTCTACCGATATATTCATGTTTTTAAGCATTTCAGCAGCTGCGAAGGTGTAATATGAGTAAGAGTTTAAATTTACGATTTTCTGGTATAAACTTGCTGCTGTATTATTTTCTCCCATTTTCTGGCTGCATTTTGCTGTCCAGAATAATCCTTTCTCCTCAAGCTGGGTTCCTTCATGTGAAGATGCATAACTGGAGAACGTCGCTCTGGCTGAGCTGTAATCACCTGCTCTGTATTGTATAAGCCCGAGTTCCCATAATGCATCGGCCAGCTTATCGCCGGATGGATATTCTGTATGTACTCTTTTAAAGTAAGATGCTGCGTTTGTAAAATCGCCTCTTTGAGAATATATTCTTCCAATCCTGTAAAGGGCATCATCACTAAAATTGCTTGATGGGAAAAGTTTTACAAGTCTTTGATAGTACGATATAGCATCATCAGTCGCATTCAGATTTGTAAGCGCCATAGCCGTAAAATAAAGGCTATCATCAGCTACAGACCCCGAAGGGGATTTTTCATAAGCCCTGATAAGATAATCTCTTGCGTGACTGTAATCAAGAAGCCTGTAATAGCACATTCCAATTTGAAAAAGCGTCTTACTGTGAAGTTCCTGAGTCAAAGAACCCGAGTAATCTCCCTGAAGTATCCGGTTATATTCACCCATAGCATCATTATACTGATAAGCGTCAAAGAAAATTCCACCTCTCGCAAAGAGCTGATTTGCCTCCGGGATAAATGGCTCGATTAACGGGTCCTCATCTGCAATCCGGTTTAAATTCACCAGAGAGTAATCCGAATATTCATTTAAAGGATATTTCAGCCATATTTCTTTATAATTATTAAAGGCTGCCTCTTTTTTACCGTTTTTTTCCTGGCAGTATGCAAGCTGGAACAAACAGTATGGCTTATATGTCGAATCAGGGAAAGTAGTCTGGAACTTATCGTATTCGCTTTCAGCAGTAGCATAATCTTCCTTAATGTAGAATACATCAGCATATTCAATGCTGGCTTTTTCTACCCATATACTATCGGGATAGTTTTCTATTAGTTTTAAATAATATTCTTCAGCTTGATTATATTTTTCCTGCATTAAGAGGCTTTTTGCAAGATAGTAATAAATATGGTCCTGGATAATGATATAATCATCCTTAATTTTGTTTAAACAATATTCGGCTAATAAGTACGAACCATCTTCAAAATACTCTACAGCCTGTGTAAAATATGATCTCAATTCTTCAATTCCAGCATCTCCTGCAGCGACTTCAGATTTACCAGAAGTTAGATTATCTGCATTGTTTATCTCCGGGTCTACCTTCTCTGCGGTATTGTCTGTTTCCATAATGTCATCGGAATCACTTTTGTTATCATTGGCTGGTTGTTCATTGGTTAACTGTTTCTCCTCTATTTCTGCTTCATCGGCGGGCTTTGACCCAAAAAAATCAATGCTTATATAACTGCAGGATTGTATGGTTAAAAATAAAACAATTATTAATATTACAGATAATAGATGAGTGATAATTTTTATTTTTTCGATCATAGTATTTAAAGTAATATCGGCTGTTAAATATATTTATATTGAGTAAGCACTATTATAAATAAAATTGATTGTTAAGTCACTTAAAGAGTAAAATATGAGTATCAAAAATTTAAGTATTATAATAATTAATATAAATCAAAATTCTGAGTGACCAGAGTAAATACTATGAGGCGGGTAAATACTGCGTTAATAATAAACAATTGACAAAACTTTTGATACTATAAATAAAATGGCTGTTCTGGTATGATTTTTTTAAAAAATATAAGGGTTAAAAAATGAGCTTATTTAAAAGAAAGAGAAAAGTTGGATTAGCGTTATCCAGTGGATCTGCAAGGGGCATTGCACATATAGGTGTCCTGAAAGAACTTGAAAAACTGGGAGTAAAGCCCCATGCAATATCAGGTACAAGTATGGGGGCAATTATTGGTGCTTTATATTGTTCCGGTGTAACTCCCGATGAGATGGAAACTTTTGCAAAGTCAATAAAATGGAAAAGTTTTATGCTTTTTTCCGATTTTGTATTGTCTGATACAGGTATCATAAATGGTCATAGGGTTGAAGAATTATTAAAGAAGTTTCTGGGAAACAAAACTTTTAGCGATTGTCAGATACCATTCTGCTGTGTTGCTGTAGATCTTGCAAGAAGGGAAAAAGTAATACTGAGGGAAGGCAAATTAATTGATGCTGTCAGAGCTTCCATTTCCATTCCCGGTTTTTTTTCCGCGGTTCATCTTGATAACCGTATTCTGGTGGATGGTGGTTTAATGGAGCCTTTGCCAGTTGGAGCTTTGAGAACAATGGATACTAATTTCATTATAGCTTCATCTATTACCTTTAAAAAAGATATGGAAAAATATATGAATTATTTATCCGGACAAGAAGGTTATGAAAATAATGATAAAGGAGTTTCTTTGCGGGAATCTAAGGATACTGCTAATGAACAGGCAGGTAAAATAACTAAAGTAATCAAAAAGACCGGGCGGAAGAAATTTTATACGGAAAAATTATCGGTAAGAAAAATTATTGATACCAGTTTTACCATCGTACAGGAAGAATTACATAAAAATTACATTAAGTATGCTGATATAATAATAGAATCCGAAGTAGGCGATTTTTTTGGTCTGCTTGATTTGAAGCAGAGCAGTGAGATTATACAGAGAGGAAGGCAGGCTACCATAGAAAAAACTCCTGAGATTAAAAGAAAGCTGGG
>JAQVHC010000064.1 GCA_028696435.1 Actinomycetota bacterium
CTGTCAGTTTGAGTACTGTATTTACTAAATTTAAATTCTCTCTATAAATTTTTCCCTGAAAACTTTAAAAAAAGTATCTTTACTGAAAGTAATGAATTTTAATTTTAAATTTGATTTTTTTACCCTGAATACACAATTAGACTGCATATTTATTGTTGTTGTTTTCCCGTCAACGCTAACAACGTCTTTATCATTTCTGGAGTTTATTATTATTTCTATTTTATTATCAGGGCTTATTATTATACTTCTATTTAATAAGGTATGAGGACATATCGGGGTTATAATTATAATTTCTGTTTTTGGTTCTACGATTGGGCCTCCTGCTGAAAGTGAATACGCAGTCGAGCCTGTAGGTGTTGCTATAATTAAACCATCAGCAGCAAATTCTTTTATTAGTATTTCATTTACAACAATCTGAAATTTTATTATTTTACCAAGCATTGATCTTGCTATTGCAAATTCGTTTAATGCCAGCTCTAAAATTTCTGGACTTTCTATTAATTTTTCATCCTTATAAAATCTTCCCTCAAGTAGCATTCTTTCTTCTACCTCATATGAATTCTCAAGAATCCTATCAATAGCATCATACATATTACTGGTATCTACAACAGTTAAAAACCCGAGATTTCCAGCATTAATACCAAGTATCGGGATACTTTTTTTAAATGAATACTTTGAAGCTCTTAAAAATGTGCCATCTCCACCAGCTGTTATAATTATATCTGCAGATTTACTGAATTCTTCCTCACTAACTGAAGGCAGACGGTATTTTTCAGGCATTTTATCTTTATCTAAAAGAAGTATATTAAAACCTTTTTCTTTTTTAATAAGATAATCATAGATTTTTTTTGCGGTTTCTATAGCCTCTTTATTTTCGTTATTAGAAATTATACCAATATTTTTCATTTCCACCATTTAAAGTTGATTCATTTAAGTTGATTATAATAAAAATGGGCTTCTTCAACTACATCTCTGATTATTTTATCATACTTTGAAATAGATTCAGCTTCTTTACGAGAATTTATTAAAAAAATCCAGAATTCTATATTACCTTTTTGTCCCTTTATCTTTGAAAATGTAATACCTTTTATTTCAACAGGAAATTTTATAATGAATTCAGTTATTTCCTTCAGCACCTTATAATGGAGTTCTTTATCTTTTATAATCCCTTTGCTTTCAACCTCACTTTTTTTCAACTCAAACTGGGGTTTTATCAGGATTAATATTTCCCCTCCCGGCTCAGTTAGCTCCAGTATTTTATTAAAAATTTTTTTTATTGAAATAAATGATACGTCAACAACTGTAATTTCTGCTCTGTAAGGTAGCTTTTTTACATCAAAATTTCTTAAATTTGTTCTTTCAAAAATAATTGTGCGCGGTGATTTTCTGAGTTCCCATGAAAGCTGGCCGTAGCCTACATCAATATCAATTACCTTCTCTGCACCATCTTTTAGTAAGAAATCGGTAAATCCTCCTGTTGAAGCCCCTATATCAGTAACTTTTTTACCTGCAGCGCTTAGTTTGAAATCCTTAAATGCACCTTCAAGTTTTAAACCACCTCTTGATACATATTTCTTCCGGGGTGCTACGTCTATCCTGGAATCTACGTCAATGAGCACTCCCGGTTTTTCTACTGCTTTTCCATCGACTTTTACTTTACCTGCCATTATCAGTGCCTGTGCTTCTTTCTCTGTGGGAACCATATTTTTTTCAAGCAGTAATTCCAGGAGTTTCTTTTTATTACTTTTATTTTTTTTAATATCTATTATGCCTTCCAGTAAGCAAAGTAATGTTACGCTTTTCTTGTAAGTAAAAATTTAGCAATCTTAACCAGCCACTCATAGTCTATGTCTATACTTTTTATTACAGTAATTGCATTATTAATCTTTTCTTCAGCAATCTTTCTTGATTTTTCCAGACCCCACATATCAGGAAAAGTATTTCTCTTCTTCCCGCTATAATTATCCTTTTCCCCCAGGGTTATTTTTTTATCAGAAGCGATATCAAGAATGTCATCTATTATCTGGAAAGCAAACCCGATATTTTCAGAATATTCAGTAAATTTATTAAGATAATTTTCGTCTGCTTTACACAGAATAGCTCCACATCTAACAGAGGCTGTTATAAGCCTACCGGTTTTGTTACGATGTATATATTCAAGCTTATTTTTGTCTATCCTTTTTCCGGTATAATAAACATCTGCTACCTGGCCTGCTACCATTCCGGAAGCTCCAGAGGCATCTGAAATTTCACTTAAAACTTTAATCTTTAATCTGTCATCTGCAACCTGGTATTTTAATACAATATTAAAAGCTTCGGTCAGCAGTGCATCCCCTGTAAGTATTGCTATATCTTCTCCAAATTTCCTGTGACAGGAGGGTTTACCTCTCCTGAAATCATCATTGTCTATCGAAGGCAGATCATCATGAATAAGAGAATAGGTGTGAATAAATTCAATTGCACATGCTGTAGGAATTACCATCCGGTAGTCTTTCCCGAGGCTTCTTGCTGTTAAAAGACAGAGAACGGGTCTGAATCTTTTCCCTCCACAGGTCAGTGTATATTTCATTGCTTCTCTTAAGACTGGCGGGCTTTCCCTGTATTTATTTGCATAATATTTAATGTTATTATTTACTTCTTTAACAAGAAATGACGGGTATAGCTCACTGGAATTAATATTGTTCACTTCTTTTGCTGGCATATTTTAAAGACATGTTTTAATAAATATAGAAAAATAAAAAATAGAAATATTATTTTATAAATTATTTATGTTATCAAAACCCGGTACTTGCAGCCTGGCCACTTCCTCATATAAAAAATTAAATCAATTTTTACTTATCTTGCTTATCCACTTGTTTTTTCTTGCTTACTAATATTACTTAAAATTTTTCCCAGAACACCATTAATAAATTTTGGAGTATCTTCTTTTTGACCCAGGACTTTGGCAATCTCGATTGCCTCATCTACCGAGACCTTTAGAGGGATATCATCCTCATACAGCATCTCATAAACGGCTACTCTTAAAATATTTCTGTCTATTATTGCTATCCTGTCCAGAGTCCAGTTCTCAACAGTATCCATCAATATTTTATCTATTTTTTCTTTATTTTTAGTGACACCTCTGGCAATTTTTAAAGTAAAACTGTCATATTTTTTCCCTGCAAGCAGATTATTCTCTATAATTTTTTCAATGTCTTTTTCGAGCAGGTCTGCTTGATACAGCAATATGACCGCATTTTCTCTGCTTTTTCTTCTTGTTGTCCTGTGTATGTCAGGCATAATTTAATACAAAATTAATTTATTCAACCCCGGGCAGATTAATCATCTTTATTTAACCCCTGCACGGGTTATATATTCACCGGTTCTTGTGTCAACCTTTATTACATCTCCGGTATTTATAAAAAGGGGCACCATAATTTTTGCCCCTGTTTCTATTACTGCGGGCTTAAAACTGGAGCTTACTGTATCACCTTTAACACCCGGTTCAGTTTTTATAACCTTTGATTCTATTGTAATTGGAAGCTCAACTGAAATTGGTTTACCTTTATAAAATACAACAAATAGCTCCATATTTTCCATCAAATAATCTTTCTGATCTTCAAGCAACTCTTCGTTTAAGTGAATCTGTTCGTATGTCTCTGTATCCATAAAATTATAATGTTCATCTTTGTATAGATACTGCATTTTTCTGGTTTCCAGAATTGCCTGCTCCATTTTTTCTCCTGCTCTGAAAGTTTTATCAATAATGGCACCTGTATTTAAATCTTTCAATTTTGTTCTCACAAAGGCACCGCCTTTACCGGGTTTTACATGCTGAAAATACAATATCCTGTAAAGCTGGCCTTCGTACAATATTGTCATTCCATTTTTAAAATCACTTGTACTTATCACTGGTTAGAATTCCTTTATAACTACTTTTTATTATATATATTTTTTTATTATATTTAAGTATAAATAGTGTAAATAAACCTCAAGCAATCAGCTTAATAACTTAATATAAAAAAATCTTTTCTTGCCCTGTAAAGAACCTCACAGGTATTCTTTTTAACGAGCACCATATCTTCTATCCTTACTCCACCAAAATTTTCTATGTAGATACCGGGCTCAATTGTTATTACCATGTTTTCTTTCAAAACTTTTTTACTCACCTGCCCTATAACAGGTTCTTCATGAACTTCAAGCCCGACTCCATGACCGAGAGTATGTACAAAATTACTTCCATATCCTTTTGAGGATATAAATTTTCTGGCTATTATGTCAAGCTCAGATGCCAGCACACCCTCCCTGCATTTATCAATAGCCATAAGCTGTGCCTCTAAAACTATATCATAAATTTTCCTAAATTCATTACAAATTTTTTTATCTCCCATAAAAATAGTTCTTGTTATATCGGAACAGTAATATTCATATTTACACCCAAAATCAAGAAGTACTATGCCGTTCTTTATTCGTTTATTTCCCGGTGAATAATGAGGCATAGAAGAGTTTTTCCCGTACGCAGCAATTATATCAAATGACTTTCCTTCTGATTTATTTTTTATCATTAACTCCTCAATATAAAATGCGAGCTCGAGTTCGGTTAACCCTGCTATTTTATGAGCGCCTTCCTTTATAATAGACTCAAAAGCTTTATCGGTAATATTACAGGCCTTTTTTATTTTAGATATTTCGCTTTCATCTTTTAGTTCTCTTAACTCTTCAACTATACCATCACAATTTTTTATTTTTTTGTCCTGCCTGCTTAATATTTTTTCAAGTTTCTTAAAATCAGTATAACTGATGTTTTTACCTTCAATCCCGACTGTCTTACAACTATAACCTTCAAGTATATCTGAAAGCTTTTTGAATCTTTCTTTCCCGTAACAGACAATATTTATATCACTATTTTCTATTGATTTTTTTGCCTGCTCGGCATAGATAGGACTAATAATAAGATAGAGCACATCTTTAATGACAAGCAGCATGCTTGCGGAGTTTGCCCCATAAAATCCTGTAAGATAATAGATATTTTCGTCTTTTAAAATTAGAAGGGTTGAAAGGTTTTTCCTGGTTAATAAACTTTTTAAATTCTTAATTCTCGGAGTAAAAAAATCAGTCAATTTTTTATATAGGTCAGTATAAGTTTTATATTTTATAAAGTAATATTTAAAAATAACTAATTACTGATTTCCTGCCATTCTCCCTTTGTTATTGCAAGCTCCCTCCCACTGGAAGAGTTATCTGGCAGTTCTTCTGGTAGAGCATCGGCTATACCTTCCTGATACCAGATTCTTGCATTATATCTATTAGCATCAAGTATATTGCCAGCAATTACTGTCCCCTGGACTATTGCTGCTTTACCTCCACCTTCTGATATCTGTATTTTATTTTTTGCAATTTCTACCACATATATAAAGGGAGGGTATGTGTCAACATTGCTCTGAACAACATTACCATAATCTCTCCAGACATATGATGTAATATTTGAATCTGATAGCAGTACAAGCAGCGTTTTTTCAGGATAATCATTCAAATTCTCAGGTCTTAATGTGGTAACTGTTTTTATATCACCGGTTGCATAAATAATGCCCTTTCCACTGTAATCTACTTCGCAGGCAGCCGGGCCTTTAAAAGCTTCTATCCACCATTCATTCTCCAGACCTATTTGAAGATTACCTTTTACAACTACATTTCCATTGATTTCAAGTTTACATCTATCACCTTCCCGGTAAAATTTCAGGCTGTTTGTACCATTGCTCCCGTCATAAGGATGCAGGTCATCAAGATTTAAATTACCATTAATTACCAGCGCAGAACTCTTCACATCATTATAATACTCATCAATAATTCTCCCGACATCAAAATCTACTTCAGGAAATACATAAGGAGGACCGCTGAGAAACTCGTTAGCATAAATAGGAGTCCCACCTGGACTGGCTGGCTGGGAGGGGTATGTCCCGCCACATACTAATGTTAAATCCCTTCCTGATTCACCTATCCTTGTCCCGTTTGTCATACTTATATTTCCATTAACCCGTAACGGGCTAACAAGGCCAGCATCAATATAGGTACCACCATCCATTTTTAAATTTCCACCTACATTAACCTGCGCACCCCTTATGCTGGCTCCCTGTGTCAGCTGTAAATTTCCTTTTACATGAACAGATTCGACATCTAAAATCGATGTGCCTCCTTCCATATATAAATTTCTTTCAACCATCACAGGGCCTCTTGTACCCTTCTGGGAGATGCCAGAACCAGCAGTAAGATGTAATTCACCTTCTGTATAAAAGGGACCATCTACAGGTCTAAAATCACCGCTTAGCGCAGCCATTGATTTTGCATATACGAAGTCATAAATGTTAAGCGCTGGAGAGGGTTCTGTAACATTTATTTTTACCCTCACAGTCCTTGTAATATTACTTTTATCAATACCCTTTGAAATTACATCATATATGATAAAATCTTTAGTTGCCGTGGTATCATACGTAACTACATATTTACCCTGGTACTCACCATCATCTTCAATTTCTCTTTCATATACGTACCTCCCGTCTGCATTTAGATCATCCACTGGAAGCGGAGTTCCCTCGTAATAATGTTTCTCAATATTTGCAAACATATTTGATATCCCGGCTTCAGCAATATTTAATGCCCTCAGCCTCTCCTTATCCTGCTCTGTAAACTTTACATCGTGGAAAATATAGCCAACCATTGCTGTTGTTAATAAAATTACCGCAAAGCCCATTATCATTACAAGTATTGTAATGTTTCCCTTATTTTCTTTTTTAATTTTAAATAATTTTTTCATAGTCTTAATTAATTATAGTTAATTATTTTAATTTATTTAAAATATTATATCCTGTTTCTTAAAGTTATATTTGTTTTCAATTCCATAGTTCTGCTGCTTGCAGTTCCTGATTGGTCAATGCTTAAATTTATATTAATTATTTTTATACTGGACAGTTCTTCCTCACTTACTGAAGTCATTCCGCCTTCAGGAGTATCTATACCGGTATAATATGTAAATATATTATCATTGATGATTTTATCTGCAACAAAATGCGGGCTTCCACCATCAACTATTCTGTAGAGAGT
>JAQVHC010000065.1 GCA_028696435.1 Actinomycetota bacterium
CACTGGTTAATATAATACTTACTAAATTCAGTATTATCATCTGCTTAAACTACTGTCCGGTTTATGCAATGCAGCTTAGCATATGCTCATTGTTTCTTAAATTGCCTTGTCAGGCCGGCATTTCTAGTCTATAATTTGCTAGAATTTATAACACAAAGAATAATAATTGACAATGGAATGATATTCTGGAATAAATTTGAAATTAAAAGGAAAAGCTAAAACGCCATAGCAATTTCTGAAACTTATAAAAACAGATTAAGTAACAGGCAACAATATTCAACTTATAAATTTATTTCCAGGCTTAAATATTTTAAATAGAAGTTTTGTATATTTTTACATATATTTTAAATAAGAAATTAGAAGGCAGGTTATAGATGAAAAACAGAACATCCGGGAAAATATTTTTTTTAATAGTAACCACCATAGTAGTGACTATAACAGCAATCACCCTTTCATCCTGCAAGACACTTGGAGAGGATATACTCGCTGACTCTGATACATTTGAAGTTACAAGAGGAGATATCATTCAGACCATTACTACAAGTGGTTACGTGGATAGTGTTGAGAAAAATGATTACTCACTGGCTATTCAGGGTAAAGTTTTATATATCCTTGATAAAGGTGATACTTTTAAAAAGAGCGATGTTTTGCTGGAAGTAGATAATAGCAGACAGGAACTGCTTATCGCACAGTCTGAAGAAAACTTAAACACAGCCAGAAATTCCCTTTCTATCGCAAAATTAAACTATCAACAGGCACTTGATGCTAACCATGTAGCATTACAACTGGCCGAG
This sequence comes from Actinomycetota bacterium, assembly GCA_028696435.1. GTDB lineage: Bacteria > Actinomycetota > Humimicrobiia > Humimicrobiales > Humimicrobiaceae > JAQVEM01. Next base: position 795 of record JAQVHC010000065.1, read on the forward strand.
ACCAGTGCCCAGCAGGCAGAACTATCTACCCGTAGTGCACTTGTAGCGCTGGAAAATGCAAACAATATGGCTGATAAATCAGAAAAAAGTGCAAAAGTGGCTCTTGAAAATGCAAAAAAATTACTTTCTGAAGCTAAAGATGAAGCTAAAAGCAATCCAATTATTACCGATACACAGCTGGCCCAGTATGAGGCTAATGTAAACTCTGCAGAAGCTAACTACGATTCAGTATCAGCACAGAGCCGGTCAGCAGCAAAATCTGCTGAAATTGCTTATGAACAATCAATTCTGGGTCAATCAGCTTCATACTGGTCAAATCTTTCCAGTACACAATCTGCTAAAACTCAAATTGAAGCTGCAGCCGTAAATATAAGACAGGCAGAAACACAGCTCAGGCTATCAGAAATCAGTCTTGAGCTTGCCAGACTTGATGTGGATAATAATATAACTTACGCACCTTATGACGGAATAGTGCTGGCTTCAACTTATAAAGAAGGCCAGTACGCAAGCCCGGGAATGAATGCAATTTCCATAATAAGTAATGACTTTATAATAAAAGCTGAAATAAATGAGACAGATGTTGTTAACCTTAAGACAGGACAGGATGTAGATATAATACTTGATGCTTACCCTGAAACTACATTTAAAGGGAAGATAATTGAAATATCCAGAATCCCGACCAGCATTAGTGGTGTGGTTACATTTGATTTTCTTGTAAGACCTGAAATAGAAAATGCTCCCGAACTTATATATGGCCTTTCAGCAAATCTGGAAATAACGGAAGCAGTTTCAAAAAATGTTTTATATGTCCCCATAGATTCTATACTGGAAGAAAACGGAAAAACATATGTTAATCTTGTTACTGAAGATGGGAACATTAAAAAAACAGAAGTAGTTACCGGTGCTTCCAATTATGATTTTATTGAAATAAAGTCCGGTCTAAACGAAGGAGATACCGTTTTAATTTCTTCAATTAATTATATTAATGCAATTAAAAGCAGCATGGAGCCTGAAGTCGATTGATAATGACCGAACATAATGAAGGTCAATAATCAAGCGTTAAATCGAGTTTTAATATAAATTATTTTAAGCTTGTGACAAAATTAGTAAATGGAAACTGAAAATATAGAAAAAACCAGTAATGATATTTTAATAAAAACAATTGGTATCACAAAAGTATATAGAGTAGGAGATATCAGAGTTAATGCGCTGCGTGGAATAGACCTGGAAATTAAAAAAGGTGCTTTTGTTGCAATTATGGGTCCATCCGGTTCCGGAAAGTCCACCCTGATGAATATACTTGGTTGTCTTGACGTGCCAACTTCAGGACAATACTTTCTAAATAATATAGATATAAGCAAACTTAATGATAATCAACTTGCAAATATAAGAAATGAGGAAATAGGCTTTGTTTTTCAGACTTTCAATCTTCTTCCAAGAGCAACTGTATATGACAATGTTGAGCTCCCATTAATTTATTCCACTAAAAAGATTAGAGACAAAAAAAAGAAAATACTGGATGCAATTGGATCTGTTGGACTAACAGAATTAATAAAACATAAACCAAACGAGATATCGGGTGGAGAAAAACAGAGAGTTGCAATTGCGAGAGCTCTTGTTAATGAACCTTCTGTAATTCTGGCAGATGAACCTACCGGAAATCTGGATTCAAGGACAGGTGAAGAAATAATGGCAATATTCCAGAGGTTAAACAGAGAAGGGAAAACCATAATTCTGGTTACTCATGAACTGGATATAGCAAAGCATACCCATAAAATTATTTATCTAAAAGATGGCATTATTTATAAACATGAAGAAGTTAAAGACCAGATATCCGCAGAAGAAGAATTAAAAAAAATGCCACGACTTGAAGATAGTATGATAATAAACAGTTATATTTAAAACTATGAGAAGATTATTAGAAAATATAAAAATTGCTTTCCAGGCTTTGTTCTTAAACAAAATGCGTTCATTTCTTACCATGCTGGGTATTATTATAGGTGTGGGAGCTGTAGTAGCAATGATATCAGTTGGAGTAGGTGCCAAACAGTCAGTGGTTAGCAGTATACAGGATATAGGTTCCAATTTAATTATAATAACACCGGGCAACCCTGAACGAGAAGAGGATGTTGGATTACAATTAATACTGGGTGGACAACAACCTAAATTAAAATCAAACGATGTTCAGGCAATTAAAAGAGAGGCTACTCTGATAAGCGGAGTTGCTCCCATTGTATATAATTCATCTGCTATCACTTATTTAAATAAAAGTGCCCGTACTACTATATGCGCCTCGTCAGAAGATTACCTGAAGCTCTATAATATGGATGTAGAAAAAGGTAATTTTTTCAAAAAAAGTGATGTTACGAATGCATCAAATGTCGCAGTAATTGGCAAGACAACTGCTAAAAAATTATTCGGTAAAATAGAGCCAATTGGAAAAATAATTAGAATTGATGGGAAAAATTTTAAAGTTATAGGAATACTTGAAGCAAGAGGGGCAGATATGTTTGGCATTGACCAGGATGATATTATTATTATTCCAGTTACAACTGCTCTTAATAAATTATATGGCCTTGATTCATACAATATGATAATTGCCCAGAGTATTAGCGATAAAGATATAAATGCTGCTACGGAAGAAATAAGATCAATACTTAGAAAACACAGAAACATAAAATTTGGAGAAAAAGAAGATTTTATGATTCAAAGTCAAACGCAGATACTTGATGTTATCAGCGCAGTAACCGGAATTTTTACTGTTGTTATTGCAAGTATTGCAGGTATTTCTCTCCTTGTTGGCGGCATAGGTATAATGAATATAATGCTTGTTTCAGTTACAGAGAGAACAAGAGAGATTGGAATAAGAAAAGCAATAGGAGCAAAGAATAGAGATATACTTGTCCAATTTCTGGTGGAAAGCACCGTTTTAAGCGTTACTGGTGGGATTTTAGGTATCCTATTTGCTATATTTGTATCCACAATACTGAATACATTTACTCCTCTTAAAACATCTATTACTGCACAACCTGTAATTATCGCTATTGTTTTCTCTACAATTATAGGCTTATTTTTTGGTATTTATCCAGCAATGCGCGCTGCAAAGCTCAACCCTATCGATGCTTTAAGATATGAATAGTACTCAAAAATTATGAGTAATGTTATAAGTAATATTATAAGTTTTAAGAAACCGGTTAAAATTATAAGTTTTAAGGTATGTATAATAAATACAATAAAAACATTATAATAATTTCAATTTATTACTTATATCAGAATGGGAGAAAATAAAATGGATGAAACAAAAAACCGTCACGGTTGCCTGACAGCGTGGCTGGCATTGTTAATTATAACAAACTCAATAACAGCTCTGTCAAACCTGTTAAACATACTTAGAGGTGATACGTTTGTTCAGCTGCTTCAAAACCCGGCATATACAGGCCAGATTCCTGCAGAACAGCTGTCTCAGATTCAGATGCTTCTTGATACTCCTCTCTGGGTATTTTATGTCTCTATTGTGCTCGCGATATTTAACATAGCATGCATAATAGCACTTTTTATGTGGAAGAAGTGGGGGTTCTGGGGATTCTGTGCATCAAGTATATTATCTGTGGCTATAAATCTTATTTACTTCACTAAAGATATTACTACTATAATTACCAGTATAATCGGGGGTATCCTGACAGTGCTTATACTCTTCGGAGTACTGCACATAGGTAAGAAGAATAAAGGCTGGCCCCAGCTTAAATAGACATTTCACAAAATATTAAGGCAGTTATTCTACCAATTGTGTATTAAATATTATAAAATGAACTTTTAATTGCCTATCTTGATTGTCTGTTATTTTTACTCGCTAAAATATAAAGATAGGATAAGGTAAATTCTAAATGGAGTTTTGTTTTGTGAAGATTAAATCTTTTTTTGAAAGAGTTGCCAGTATTATTGTTACAAAAGAGATTTATGAAGATAAAAAATCTTTAAAAGCCCTATATAAATATTTTCTTATAGGAATGCTTGTAAGGCTTATTTTTTTGCCATTCTTTTTCCAGAGAGACCTTCTTTCAACATATCAGCGGGCTGCTACAACAATTGCAACCGGTAATCTTCTGTATGATTTTCAACAGTTGTTCACAAATATGGTTCATGTCATATATCTTTTCATTTTAAAATCAATAGTTCCGGCAGTAAATGAAATATTTCCAATTTTACTGGAAAAAGATACATGGACATCATGGCTGGCCTTTAACAGCGCTTATAATGTCTTTACTGCGCTTACTCTTTTTAAGGCACTCTATCTTATTTTTGATTTAGCCTGTATGTTTTTAATTTTACGGCTAACTTTTGATGGTGAGCCTGAGAAAAAACTAGAAGTTTTCAAATTCTGGATATTTAATCCTGTAGTAATATTTGTTTTGTATATATTTGCCCGCCATGACATCATTGCCATATTTGTAACATTGATTGCTCTGCTACTGGCAAAGAAAGATAGAAAATACTGGTCTCTTATTGTTCTTGCAATTGGTATAGCGCTCAGGTTCTTCCCTATAATGATTCTTCCAGTACTCGTATTTTATCTGGCACGAACAAAAAAAGATTATATTACATTATCATTAATAGGTGTATCAGGGCTGGCTGGGATTGAGCTTTTCTCTTATTTTTGTTTTTCGAAAAGTCTGATATTTACATTACTCAGTACTGAACATTTTGATTTTCTTTTGTCGCCAAAACTCGATCTTGTAACAGGTTCTCACAGCAGTATATTTATTTTTATTGCAGTTTACACAGTTATAGTGCTGAGCTTTCTGCACATCAAAAACAAGAGTTTTGATATCCTTCTAAATTATGGAGCAATAATTTTCCTTGCTTATATTGGCATTTGTTATTTTCATCCACAGTATATGCTATGGGCGATTCCTTTTTTAGTAATTTTATTTGTGAGAAGAAAATCACTTCTTTATTATAACTGGTTTCAATTTGCCCTGCTCATGGTATTACTAATATACTGGGGGGATCTTGTAACAAAGTTTGTTTTAGCACCCATAGACCACAAATATTTTGTATATTTGACCGGAATTATTCCACTTATTAACCGTGTTTATGATTCTACAAAATTTGTTAATATTTTCAGAAGTATTTTTACTGGTATATGTATCTGGATGATTTATATTATTCATAAGGATAATAAAAATTTAATAAACAGTGAAATAAGTAGAAATTTAAAATAAAATAATAATCAACACTTTACTCAGCGCTTTACTTCATTTTTATCCTGCATAAGTGATGCTTTAATATCCCTGAAGTAAAATACAAGTGCAGGCAGCGTTGCAATAATAACAGCTATATGTCCCAGAATACCAATTGAAAAAGCATCTGTTTTTGCAAGGCCGAGCAGTGTAAAAAAATATACCATCAATCCCTCAGTCACACCAATTCCCTCAAAAGAAATGGGCACCTTTGAAATGAGCTGCACTGTTGGAGTTATTAGAGTAAAATATATTAAAGGTATTTTAAGGCTTAATGCCAGGGCAGCAAGGTAATTTGCAATCACTGGTATCAACTGTTCAATAATTGAAAGAATAAGGAAAAGCGCAATAAGACCTTTATTATCTTTATATTCTGCGTAAGAAAGGTAGAACTTCTTAAGATTATTTACCAGAAAATTTCCAGATAATTTTTCACTTTTCTCTATCTTACTGACTAAAGTTTTATTGAAAGAAATTATTAATATCAAAGCAAGCACAAATAGAACCACTGCAGCAATTATTAAAAAATGCCATATATTTAATTTAAACAAAAATATGAGAAGTATAGTTGTAATAGAAGCAAGTATAGCAGAGGCAATAAATCCCAGTATCCTCTCCAGTATTACTGAAGACAAAGCATCGGATCCCTTATGCTTTTCTTTCTGGAGTTTTAAAACACGCACCAAATCCCCGCCAACTGTTGTAGGAAGGAAAAAACCTACAAATGTTCCTACGTAATAAATCTTTATAACAGTAAAGAAAGAGATATTTTTATACTTAACTCTGAGCAATAGCAGCCATTTATAGGCCATAAAAATCCTATCAATAGTAATCAGGATTAAAAGCAATATAAAATAATAAACATTTATATTTTTAAGCAATAACAGCATATCCGGGATATCTATCAAGTTCAGTAGTAAAATAATAAGTAATATGCTTATTGCCAGTTGTATAATAAAGTTAATAATACGTTTATTGTGTTTATAAAAGTCTGATAAGTTATGTAAAATTAAAATAAATCTACGTTTCATATATTTTT
>JAQVHC010000066.1 GCA_028696435.1 Actinomycetota bacterium
TATTAAGTCATTTTTTGTGTCAGCTTCAAATTTATCAATAATCGTTTTTGCTTTTTTCAAAATTAATGAGACCTTTGAATCAGGCTCAGCATCAATACTTCCTATATATACTGAGCGAAGATAACTATGCATATATTCTTCAAAGGCAGGGATAATTTCTTTCTTCCCTGACAATATTAAATAATCAAACTTTTTTTCACTATAAAGCTCCAGTGCCTTATCATTTACAAGCTTAAAAAACTGACGCAGCTTTTCTTCAAGCCTTCCATACAGCTTTTTTTCTCGTAATAAGGCCTCACTTTTATAATTAACTTTAGAAGGCACATCACTTATAAATGCAGCTAAATATTCACGGACTTCATCAAGATATATAGAATAAATCTGTGCCTTTTGCCTGTTTATAGTCAATACCCCATATTTCTTTGAATTATTAATAAGAGCCCTGAGGCTCTGGGTATATGGTTTAGGGTCAATTATCATCCTTGATCTCATTATTATTGGTATTCTAATTTCTTCCCATAACCCATTAGCGGAAGAAAAAATTGCAAGCGTTTTGGTAGAACCTGCACTGAATTTATCATTTACAAAAGATTTCATTCTATCAAAAATATCAAATATTTCCTTTTTTTGATTTTTATCAAATCTGACATCAGATTCCAGCTTTTCTTTAGAGTCTGCAATCATTGAATTTAATCTTGTCTGATAATTCTTTTTTGTAATCCTGGCCCTGTCAACCATAAGATATACACTGACAACTGGATTTCCTGTTGGCTCATAATTTAATATTTTCTCGATACTCGAAATTTTTTCGTCCAGATCTGACATAAAAAACCGCCTCTCACTATTATTTTGTATACTAATAATATTTTATTTTTGTATTGCTTTTATTATTTGATAATTGTTTTTAAAAAAGAATAAAGATAACAAAATTTTTCGTATCTATATTATATATATTATTATACTGAATAATCCAAATTTTTTGTTATCATGCAAACTTTAATCTAAAAACAAAACTTATTATCATTATTCATTATACATATTCCTGTTTCTTTTTTCCAAAAAATATCTCATAATATAAGACTGGTATAAAACAGAGCAGATCAGGGATATAATTTTATTTTCTTTATATTTGACCTGTGGTTATATTTATATATACAATTTAAATTTATTATATACGATTTAAATTTATTACAAAAATGCTCTGGCTATAGCTTATATTTTTTATCAGATTTTCAAAGAGCTATAAAACTGGTGTTACAAACATAACTCTTAAATAGTTAAATTTAATAATTAAAGACTTAAATACATAAAAAATAGGTAAAGATAGATTAAGTGAAATTATTTTCTAAAAACAAAACCACCAATTCTATGCTGCCTTCTAATTTGCCTGTGAGTGTGCCATGGCATATAAAATCTGTAAAAGAAATTGAAGAAATACTGGATACCAGCATCAAAACAGGCTTAACTGCAGAGGAAGCAGAAAAAAGAATTGCAGATTATGGCTACAATGAATTAGAAGAGAAAAAAGGACGGTCTCCTTTCAAAATATTCATATCACAGTTTAATGATTTTATGATATGGATACTGATTGCAGCTGCGTTTATTTCAGGGGTAATAATAAAAGAAATTACTGATGCAATTGTAATACTCATTATACTGATAATAAATTCTATTCTGGGCTTTGTCCAGGAATTCCGCGCAGAAAGGGCTCTTCAGGCACTAAAAGAGCTTGCTTCCCCATCTGCGCTTGTAATAAGAGAAGGCAAAGAAAAAAGAATTCACTCTAAAGACCTTGTTCCTGGCGACATCATTAAACTTACAGCCGGAGACCTCGTTCCTGCAGACTGCAGAATTATAGAACAGACAAACCTTCAGGCTAATGAATCAATTCTTACAGGTGAATCTCTCCCTGTAAGCAAAACCGCAGCGAAGCTTGATAAAGAAAAACTTCTTCCAGGTGATAAGAAGAACATGTTATTCAGCGGAACTACAATTGTTAAGGGAAGATGTATTGCTGTTGTTACAGGCACCGGACATAATACAGAGATTGGTAAAATTGCAAGTATGGTTCAGGAAACAGAAGAGCAGACTCCCCTCCAGATTGAATTAAAAACGGTTGGTAAAATAATCGGGACAATATGCATTGTGGTAAGCGCAATTGTCTTTGTGTCAGGAATATTAAAAGGTAATTCAATAGCAGAAATGCTCCTTGTTTCTGTTGCTCTCGCTGTTGCCTCAATACCTGAAGGGCTCCCGGCAATAGTAACCATATCTCTTGCCCTTGGTGTTCAACAGATGGCAAAAAATAACGCTATAGTAAGAAGATTAAGCTCTGTAGAAACACTTGGGAGCGTGACTGTCATATGTACCGATAAAACCGGAACCCTTACTGAAAATAAAATGGTGGTCAGAAAAATATATACAGGCCTCGATGAAATAACGGACTACAGCAATTTTATGGAGAAAAATAATAGTCTTAACAGTGGAGATAGGGTTCTGACATATAAAAATCTTAAGGATTCTGAGGCACTGAATTTACTGCTCAGAGATGCCGTTCTCTGTAATGATGCTTATTATATTAACAAAGAAACCAGCCAGATTTCTGGAGACCCCACAGAAGCTGCATTAATCGAGCTTGGAACTTTTTTCTCTATAGATAAAAACGAACTGGAAAATGATTATCCGAGAATAATGGAGGAGCCTTTTGATTCTGAACGTAAAATGATGACCACGATTCACCAGATTAAGCATGGGGACAGGGGAAGAGATAAGAATAATGGTTACAAATATATCCTTTTCTCAAAAGGGGCTCCTGAAGTAATACTGAAAAAATGCACCAGAATAATTAAAAATGGAAAGATTGAAAAGCTTACAGATATTGATAGAGAAAAAATCATTGAGATTAATACTTCACTTGCCGGCAAAGCAATGAGGAATCTGGCTTTTGCTTTCAAATATTTAGATAGCCTGCCTCCAGAAGATAAAGTAAAAGAAGCCGAAGGGGATCTTGTTTATCTGGGTATGGTTGGAATGATAGACCCTCCAAGAAAAGAAGTGTACGACGCTATTGAAAAATGCAAAAAAGCCAATATCAAAATTATTATGGTAACCGGTGACCATAAAATAACAGCCCGTGCTATAGGAGAAGAGCTGGGAATACTGGGCCCCGGAGACAGAATTATAGATGGTGCAGAGATTGATGAACTTACTCCTGAAGAGCTTGAAGACCAGATAGAGGATATCAGGATTTTTGCGAGGGTTTCACCTTCTCATAAAGTTGATATTGTAGAGGCACTCAAGAAAAAAAATCATATAGTTGCCATGACCGGAGATGGAATAAATGATGCGCCTTCATTAAAAAGGGCAGATATTGGCGTGGCTATGGGCATAGTTGGAACAGATGTCAGCAAGGAATCAAGTGATATGATTTTAGCAGATGACAATTTTGCTACCATTGTGAAGGCCATAAGACAGGGCAGGGTTATATATGACAATCTTAAGAAATACATATTGTTTCTTCTCAGCTATAATATCTCAGAAGTGCTACTTATGTTTATCTCGATAGTTGTTGGTGATTATATATTTGATTTTATTACCGGAGAAGCGGGTTTCCTTTATATACCCTTGATACCCGTACAGATTCTATGGATGAACCTTATAACTGATGGTCTTCCTGCAATGGCGCTCGGAATGGATCCACCCGAAAAAGATATAATGGATAGAAAAGCTACAAAAAGCAAGGAGAAGATTTTAAGCGGAAGAAGACTTCTTTTAATATTCTGGCAGGGTATGATTCTTACCTTCGGTGCTTTATTTATATACTTTACCGGGCCTGTTTTCTTCAATACCCATGACCTTGTTCATGACACAGAAATTTTTCAGACATGTGTTTTTACAACGCTTGTTTTAACCCAGCTACTCCACACATATAATTTCAGATTTGAAAACAGCGGAATATTTAGAAAAAACATTTTTGAGAATAAATATCTTAATCTGGCAGTAGTTGTATCTATTCTCCTGCAGGTCGGGATAATATATATACCATGGCTTCAGGATATATTTAAAACTGCGCCTCTTAATGCATATCAATGGCTGTTTGTAATAGCAGGTTCTGTAATACCGGTCCTTATCATTAACTTTATAAATGAGATAATCTATAAGAGAAAAAGAATCCGCCAGGGCAGTAGTCCTGATAACATATAGAGTTTATCCTGACAGATCTATCATAATGGATTTTTTAACCTTTGCTCTTTTAATCTTTTAATTATTATCTTTGGCAGAGTAATATTTCAGTGCAATATATGCAATAATTTTATCAGGGTAATAATTTAAAACCCTGTTCTTTAAAATGTCTGTCAAAAGCAAAGACTTCTTCTAACCCCAGCAGTCTCATCAATTCAAAACTAGTACAATCAACAAAGCTCATGCTCTTTCTGCAGGCAATCAGTAAACTATTTATAGCTATATTGTGAACCCTTTCATCCACCCAGTGTATATTAATAACAGGTACTATATTATTCTGAAATATTCTCAATGCATCCAGACCCAACCTGTTCTGTACCAGAACTATAGTTTCAATTATTATATAATTAGAGCTGTGAAATACACTTCTATTATTTGCCAGTTTTATAAATGTATTACTGGATTCTTTATGGAATTTATCCCCGGAATCCATTAATGCAAACAATGCACTTGTGTCTATAAATATATTCATTTCTTAAAATCCTCTGCAAGATATTTATCATGGTCTGCTGAAATATCTTTTTCTCCGGACTTAAACTTTCCTATTGACTCTATTGCCCTTTGATATTTCTCCTCAATGTCCTTCAGACAACTGCCTGCAGAGTAATAGTTTATACACTCTCTTATAACTCCAGCAATAGAAGTATTTTTCTTCTCTGAGAGGTCTTTCAACATTTTATATTGTTTTTCAGTTAACTGTATTTGTGTTCTCTTCATTTTATGATTAAGTTACATTATGATTACACTTTTATTTTAATGTAATCACTTCCATATTTCAATAATAAAATCGATTATATCTATTTCTTCGTCTATCTCTTCATCTATTGACTGCAAATAACTACAAATATTATTTTTAGAGCTACCATACAGATATTATTTATACTATAATATTTTGCTAGGGGGAACTGGCCAGGTTTATTTATTATGTTATTTATATATAGTTTACCTGATATGTTTAGAAGCACCATTAATTACTGTGAGTAATTTTCCCGGAGGGATAACTCTTATTAGATGCATCTAATATTTTAACATGAATACACAATATAGGATAAATAAATCTGTACTCGAACTAAAAGTCGGAGATATAACAGAAGAAGATACAGACGCAATAGTAAATGCTGCAAATACCCGGCTTTCTCCGGGTGGTGGTGTATCAGGCGCGATTCATAGAGCAGCCGGTCCGGGGCTCTGGGAAGAATGTAAAAAACTCGGAGGCTGTAACACAGGTGAAGCAAAATTAACAGGTGGGCATAACCTGAAAGCTAGATATGTAATTCATACTGTTGGCCCTGTTTACAGTGGCAGCGCATCCGACAGTAAAAATTTAAGAAACAGTTATTATAATAGTCTGCTACTGGCTTCGAGCCACAACATTAAAAGTATTGCTTTCCCATCAATAAGTACTGGAATATTTGGTTATCCTGCTAAAGATGCTTCGCTCATTGCACTGCAAGCTATAATAAGCTTTCTGGAAGAGCACCCTGAAATTGAACTTGTAAAGATGGTCCTTTTTTCAGAAGAAGACTACCAGACTTATAAATCTTCACTTGAAAAAATTTTAAAGGACCGAAAATAGAAAACAGATAAATAAAAATTTTACAAATATTACTCTGGTAAATATTAAGATAAATATCAGATAAATGCCGTAATATAATAATCAAAAATTATGAGCACTTAGAAAATCCACAATTCCTGCACACATAACAGCCACCTTCAGGTTCCATTATGCCGCCGCAGCCCTCTTCCGGGCATATTACAACAGACCTTGGTCCGCTGGTTCTACCCAGGTCAAATTTATTTGAGCCGTTAAGATAATATTCTATTGTCTTTGCCATTGCATCAGGGCAGGAAAGCACATGTGTTTCGGGATCAGCAACACATGTTACGCACCTTATTCCCTCAACCTGTTTTATTACAGACTTTATATCTATACCAGACCTTATGGCTATACTAATAAGCCTGCCCAGAGCTTCGGTCAGTGCCGCACACCCTTCCTCACCGGTATTTATAAAAACCTCACAGATTCCATTTTCATCTGAATTAACAGTAACATAAAGTTTGCCACAATTCCCGATTTTATATTTCTTGGTCATGCCATAAGTAACTTCCGGTCTTGGTCGTGGTTTTAATCTTATTTCTCCTGCTTCTTCTACACTTCCTCTTTTTATTTCCTGAGGACTTTTCTTTTTTATCTCTTCTACTTTTTCGCCCTTTTCGAATTTTTCGCTTTCCACCTTTTTACCACTGGGTTCTGCTGTCAGTGCACCCTCACTTTTCTTCTTACCCTCTACCTGCAGTACCTGGCTACCCCTGCTTCCGTCCCTGAAAATAGTAATTCCCTTACAACCCAGCCTGTAAGCAAGCATATAAACTTTTTCCACATCCTTAACCGTTGCATCATGTGGAAAATTTACTGTCTTTGAAACTGCGTTATCCACAAACTTCTGGAATGCAGCCTGGGTTCTTACATGCCAGGCCGGGGAAATCTCATGAGCTGTAACAAAAATCCTTTTATACTTTGAAGGTACCTCATCTATATCTTTTAAATTCCCCTTTTCAGCTATCTTTTCCATTAGCTCTTCACTATAAAAACCCTCATCTATTGCTATCTTTTTAAAATACTTATTAACCTCTACAAGTTTATCATTGTCCATAACATTTTTAACAAACGATATTGCAAATAAAGGTTCAACGCCACTCGAACAATCGGCAATAATACTCAGGGTCCCTGTTGGTGCAATAGTTGTCGTGGTTGCATTCCTTAT
>JAQVHC010000067.1 GCA_028696435.1 Actinomycetota bacterium
AAAAATATGTATTCGTTTTCTCCATCAATTTCAAGCAGATTATCAAGGATATTCCTTGTATAAACAGATACGCCACCTAATTCATTTAAATGTCTCAGCATCACACCTATCTTCATATAATTTTATCCCCTCTGTATTCCCCAGCACACCTATTTAATTCTACTAGAAAAGTACTGCAAAAAATTATATATTTTATATTTTAAATATAAAATGTCCTGAAAATTTAAATTTTAAAAATTAAAAAAATTATACTACCAACTATTCTGGTTTAAAACTAAACTTTAGGGGAGTTCATCAATTCTTTAAGCATCCGGATCTCGTCCTCTCTATCTTTAACCTTTCCATCCAGCTTCATTTCAAAAAGTTTTGCAAGCACTACCCCGAATTTTTCAGATGGTTTGTAGCCCATTTCCTTCAGAGTTTCTCCACTGGTTTCAAGGTGGATATTGCGAAGGTCAGTAAGATATTTTTTAACATTTTTATAGTACGCATCTCCCCAGCTGCAGGCAATCACCTGCAGCTCAGCCGGGATTTTACTTAACAGATTATAGAGTGTTGAATTTTTCCTGATCTCCCTCCTGAGTGCTCTTTTTACTCCATCCCACTTTCTATACGTTTCAAGAATAACATTCATATCTTTTTTCCTGACTTTCATTTCTGCGCACCACCTGTTTATCTCATTAGATTCCATGCCCTTTAAAAGCAGGATAAATATAAGCCTCCACTTCTTAATCTCATCGCCCTCCATACTGTAGAAATCCTTCAACATGTCATAATAATTTAAAATTTCCTTTAATTCTTCTAGAAATCTGTCATTTATTTTTCTCTTTATACCTATTTTTTTTAAAGCGTCCAGCTCTCCCAGCCTCTTTATTGCTTTAACCGGATTGACTTCGCTAAAGATACTTATAAGCTCATCTCTTATCCTGACACCATTTAACTCTGAAACTATATTCATGTTTATTGTGGTCCTTGCAAGTTCTTCAGTCTGACTATCCATTTTAAAGCCCAGCCGGTTTTCAAATCTAACTGCCCTGAAAATTCTTGTCGGGTCCTCAATAAAACTCATTTTATGCAGAACTTTAATTTTTTTATTCTTTAAATCTTCTCTTCCACCAAAGAAATCCAGGATCTCGCCAAAATTTTTTTTATTTAAAGAAAGAGCCATTGTATTTATTGTAAAATCTCTTCTTGCAAGATCCTGCCTTATATTTCCTGATTCCACTGTTGGAAGTGCAGCAGGACTTTTATAATATTCTACTCTTGCGGTAGCCACATCTATGTGCTGTCCGCTTTCAAGTATGATAACAGATGTCCCGAATTTCTGGTGGGATTCAAACTTACATTTAAACCTTTTTGAAAGTTCCCTGCCAAATTCTATTCCATCACCCTCAACTACAATATCTATATCAAAATTGGGTATTTTTAAGAGTGCATCTCTTACAATTCCACCTACAAGATAGGTATTATATTTAAGGGTATTACCAACATCAGAGATTACTTTTAATATATTGCGTACTTCCGGAGTAAAAAAACTCCACAGGTCCTCATAGCTCCGTCCATGCAGGAATCTTAATATATCTTTTCTTGTAACAATCCCTACAATTTTCTTTTTTTCAACAATTGGTACCCTGCCAATGCCATTTTCTATCATTAAATTCTGAATCTCACTCAGAGGAGTGTTCGGGCCGGCTTTAACAATGCCATGAGACCTGAACCCCTTCACCGGTGCATGTGACAGACCATGCCCTATGGCTCTATCTACATCTTTTCTTGTTATTATTCCAGCAATATTATTATATCTATCAACAATTGGTATCCCGGAATGGCCGTATTTTTTTAGCAATTCATCTACTTCGGAAATGCTTACATTTTCATTTACAACTTTTACTGGATAGGACATAACATCTCTCGCAAGCACTGGTTCTTTTATATTTTTCTTTAACGAATCAATTATTTTTCTTTCTATTTCTTCAAAATTCATATCAGTTATAATTGCTGAAGCTGCCTGGGGATGCCCACCCCCTCCGACAGTTTTAAGTACCTCCGAAACATCTACATCCCTATCATCACTCCTACCGACCACATATATTTTTTCTTTCATTTTAGCCCAGCATATTACAACGCTAACATCTTCAATCTGTGAAAGCTTTCTTGTAAGCACTGATAGTCCCTCTATAAACTTCGGCATTTCCGCACTGGAGAGTAAAACTTCTGTTTCATTAATCTTAATCTTCCAGCAATTCATTATAAGCTTCTCCAGTAAATCATGCTGATCCCTGGTAAGTGAAAGATTTAAAAATTTTAATGCCACAAAAAGATTGGCCCCCTTTCCCATAAGAAATGAAGCTACTTCCAGGTCTTTTGAAGTTGTGCCCGGATAGGTAAAAGAACCGGTGTCCTCGTAAATCCCGAGTATAAATAAGGTAGCATCAAGGGGAGAGATGTTGATTTTTTTGTTTTTTATTTCGTTTACAAGAATTGTTGTGCTTGCTCCTACCTCTGCAGAGAAATCATGTGTCGCTCTAATATCTTCAGGTGATTTCTTATGATGGTCATATACTATTATTTCAACACCTTTATTATAGAGTACGTCCTTTGCCGGTCCCAGTCTCGATGCAAATTTTGTGTCTATTATAATAACTCTTTTAACCTCTGAAAAATCAACTTTTTTAGCATCTATAAGCGGAGGCAGTTCATCTTCATAAAGAGTAATAAATTTCCTTACATTCTGATTTATAGACGAGGGCAGTATTATTTGAGCCTGCGGATATAATTTTTTTGCAGCAACCATTCCAGCAAATGAATCAAAATCTGAACTTAGATGGGTTATAATTACTTCCATTTTTTAATTTTTTCTATGTATCCCTGATATTAAAGCACTACAGGGTTTCATTTTAACCCTGCATTATTAATAATAATTAATTCAATAAAAATCTTATAGAGTTTAAATAGTGTAAATAATAATAAATTTGTATTAAATTTGCTGCTATATAAATCACTGATTCATTCGCTGACTTAAATTAGATCAGTCAGTATACCTGTCATAACAGACTATTTCGGAAAGGGATTTCCTGCCCCTTAATCTACCTTCTTCAGCCGGATACCCGAGTGGAGTTAACGCCACAACTCTTACATTGTCAGGAATATCAAGAACATCTTTTACAAGCTTCTCATTAAATGCACCAATCCAGCAGGTACCAAGACCTTTTTCAGTAGCAGCGAGAATCAAATGTTCCATAGCTATGCCAATATCTACAGGAAAACTGTTCATATATCCACCCAGCTTTCCATAGGCTTTATTTTCCAGGGCACATGCAACAATTAGTACCGGAGCCTGTTTAAGAAAAGTCTGGTTATTACATGCTACAGCAAGATCATCTATTTTTTTTCTGTCCCTTACTACAATCAATTTCCACGGCTGCAGGTTCTTTGCCGATGGAGCTTTTCTGAAAGCCTCCAGTACGTAATTTAAATCCTCTTCACTTACTTCCTGTGGTTTATAAGATCTTATGCTTTTTCTTTTTTCAATAATATCCATAAGACTGCTGAATTTTTCCATTTAATCGCCCTCCCTATTACTCAATAAATACAGCTTTTAAAGCTCTATATTCATTAAATATTTGTTATATTTGTTAAGTTTATATTTCTTAATTTTACAATCCGGTACTGTTTTAAAATACCCAAATTAAACATCCCTTATATTAACACTATGATTTTATCAAGTAAAACTTTTTACTG
The DNA here is from genome assembly GCA_028696435.1 of Actinomycetota bacterium. Classification (GTDB taxonomy): domain Bacteria; phylum Actinomycetota; class Humimicrobiia; order Humimicrobiales; family Humimicrobiaceae; genus JAQVEM01. The sequence goes on from JAQVHC010000067.1 coordinate 3,742, forward strand.
CAGGTGATAGACACATTACATGAAGTTAATACCAGATAACAAACAAATGTTTTAATATATTTCTGATATTCAGGTTACAGATTTTCCTGGATAATAAAAAGACTTTTATATTGTAATCACAAATATAATTATTGATGTTTAAATATGAATATAAATATAAATATAAACTACAAACTTATCCTAATAGTAAATTTTACCAGCATAAATTATTATGAACTTTAAGACTGATATATTTATTATTTATTTATTTAAAATCAAACTGAATAGCATATAGAATTATGGCTGGATTTATGCAATAATATGCTGAAATCAATAGAAATTATTATCTTTTTATGTGAGGATATTAACATGAAACTATTTAAATATCTCTTATCACCTTTACTACTCATAGCCATCCTTGTTTTACCCCTTGTTTCCTGTCAGAGGGGAACCGACATAGAAGAAGTCGCTCCAGTTTCTGAAGATGAGGAGGTTATTATCGAAGAAGACATTGGAAAAGGAGAGAAAATGGATACAGAAGAAGGTACGGCAGTAAGTGCTCTTGGAGATGTCCCTTCTCTTAAGGAAGTTTTTAAGGATGATTTTTATATTGGTACAGCAGTAGAAGCTTCCCAGCTTAATGACCCGGAATTGTGCGAGCTAATAAAAAAACATTTTTCCAGCATCACAGCAGAAAATGCAATGAAACCAGAAAGCTTACAGCCTGTTGAAGGAAAGTTTGACTTCAGAGATGCTGATAAAATTGCTAATTTTGCAAAGGAAAATGGAATTGCACTTCGCGGGCATACTCTTATATGGCACAATCAGGTTCCGGAGTGGTTTTTCTTAGAAGATGGCAAGCAGGTTTCTAAAGAAACACTGCGCGAGCGTATGAGAACCCATATCACTGAAGTTATGCAGCACTATAAAGGACAGGTTTATGCGTGGGATGTTGTAAACGAGCCAATTAATGCCGATGAGCCAGACGGGCTCCTCAGAAACAACTGGTATGAAATACTTGGAGAGGAATATATAGAACTTGCGTTCCGTTATGCAAGAGAGGCAGACCCCGAAGCAAAACTCTTTTTAAATGATTATGACACTACAAACCCTAACAAATGCCAGGCAATTGTAGACCTTGTAAAAAGACTCCAGAAAAAAGGTGTTCCGATAGATGGCATAGGGATGCAGATGCATATCAATCTTGAAAAACCATCGCTTGAAGATTTCGAAAAAGCACTTCAAAAATTCTCGGAACTGGGACTGGAGATTCATATTACTGAAATGGATATCTCAGTATATAAAGACAGATCAGAGTCATTTGATACTATTAGCGAAGAGATATTAAATGAGCAGGGTCATCGTGTAAAGGATTTATTTGCCATTATAGATAAGTATAAGGCAAATATAACCAGTGTAACTTTCTGGGGTCTTACAGATGAATACTCATGGTTAAGATACTATTTTGAGGACCGTAAAGACTGGCCCCTGCCCTTTGGTGAAAATCTGGAAGTAAAACCTTTCTTCTGGGGAATGGTAGATCCTTCAAAACTGGCTCCCAGAATAAACAAAGCTAAAGCAATACAGGGTAGTGCTGTTATTGATGGAATTGAGGATGAAATCTGGGAATCTGCAGAATATTTTCCAGCAATAGAAACTTTAGAAGATTTAGGTATGGAGGCAAAGGCGCTCTGGGATAACAAATACCTGTATATCCTGCTTGAAGTATCAGATAAGACTCCGGGTGAAGATGACGTAATCAAAATTTTTATAGATGAGAAAAATGAAAAGTCCAGTTCTCTGGATGAAAATGACAGGGTAGTTGAATTTGCTTTTGATTCAAAATGGAAAAATTCAGAAGATGCATCTATTGGAAAGACAGATGACGGCTATATTTTTGAAGCCCGTATCCCCTTTGAACATATAGAAGGAAACGAAGGCATTAGTATTGGACTGGATATTCAGGTTATGGATGGAAAGCAGACTTTTGTAAAATGGAATGATAAAAACGGCATTGCGGATGAGTCTCCAGAATACTGGGGGATAGTTAATTTTGTAGTAGCCCCAAAAATGGCAACAGCTTATTACGGGACTTCTGTAATTGATGGCATGATGGATGAAGAGTATAACACATGTAGCCCACTATCTGTTGACACATTTATTCAGGGTATAGAAGATGAAAAAAATGTATTCCAGGGTGCAACAGCAAAAGCATGGGTACTCTGGGATGAAGAGGCCATCTATGTATATATGGAAGTAAATGACCCTGTACTGAGTGATATAAGTGATACAGTTTACATGCAGGATAGCATTGAAGTCTTTATAGATGAAAACAACGGTAAAACTACCTTTTATGAAGAAGATGATGGTCAGTTTAGAGTAAGCTATAAAAATAGACAGTCTTTTGGTTCTACAGGCAGTGTAGATGGTTTTGAAAGCGCAACCCGGACAACTGAAGACGGATATGCAGTTGAGGTAAAGATTCCTTACAGAACCCTGACTCCACAGGATGGTACTGTTATTGGCTTTGACCTTCAGGTTAATGACGACCAGGGAAGTGGAGTAAGAGACAGCATTGCAAAATGGAATGATCCTACGAACGATTCATGGCAGTCAACTGCAGGGTTTGGGATTTTAACCTTAAAAAAATAAAAAGTATATAAAAAAATATATCCAAATAGAGAAATTTTAATAGAGCAATTTAAAAACAAAAATCATACCTTATATACTTTGCTTTTAAATAGTTCCATAATTTTCCTGGTGATAGGGCCCGGAACCTGGCCATCCAGCTCAAATCTGTCAACTTTTTTTACCGGAACAACCCCTGCAACAGAGCTTGTTTTAAATATATCATCAGCACCGATAAAATCCCTATAGTGAATTTTTCTCTCCTTTATTCTTATACTGTTTTCCCTGCAAAGGCCAATTACAACTTTTCTGGTCATACCTGGAAGGATATTTTGCGTAATGGGTGGAGTATAAACTGTATTTCTTTTTACATAGAAGATATTGCTCGAAGCGCCTTCCAGCACCAGATGGTCGGCTGTAAGAAATATCGCCTCGCCGGCACCATTTGAGTGAGCCTCATTTTTAGCGTAAAGATTTTCAAAATAATTAATCAGTTTATGAGTGTAAATCGGGCTCCCAATAGAAGGCCTCCTTACCTTTGAAGATATAATGTTTATACCCTCTGTATAATCTTTCTCAGGACATGGAGCAAGCTTTTCAGCAATTATAATGAGACAGGGCCTGTAACTGC
>JAQVHC010000068.1 GCA_028696435.1 Actinomycetota bacterium
GTAGTATGTGATATTAATTTTAATAACAGGGGTATAAAAAAAGAAATAAAATTAGCTGAAAAAAATGGCTATAGCTTTGTTATTATAATTGGTGAAAATGAAATAAAAACCGGTAATCTGGTATTAAAAGATATCAGGAAATTCAAGCAATACAGTATTAACTGGGAAAATGAAAAAGAAAAAATTATGGAATTTATAGGAGAAGGTGTATGAGTAATCCTGTTTTTAAGACTGGAATGAGAACCAATTTATGTGGCGAAATAAATAAAGATTTTGCCGGAATGGATGTTACCCTGTGTGGCTGGGTCAATAAAAGAAGAGACCACGGAAAGTTGATTTTTATTGACCTGAGGGATTTCTCCGGGGTAGTACAGTTGATATTTGACCCTAATAAAAATGGTGATTCATATAAAATAGCAAAGAGCATACGAAATGAATATGTTGTAAGGGTAAAAGGCAATGTAAGACCAAGATCGGAAGATACAGTAAATCTTCATATTCCAACAGGTGAAATAGAAATAGCAGTAAAAGATATTGAGATTTTTTCTAAATCAAAAACTCCTCCTTTCATGCTCTATGACAGGGATAAAGTAGATGAAAACACAAGATTGAAATATAGATATATTGATTTAAGAACAGAACAGATGCAGAGAAATCTAAGATTAAGGCATGCTATAACAGCAGCAACCCGGAAGTATTTTGAATCAAAAGGTTTTATAGAGATAGAAACTCCAATAATGGCTAAGAGCACACCCGAGGGTGCAAGGGATTTTCTGGTACCTTCAAGATTAAACCCGGGGAAATTTTATGCACTTCCGCAGTCACCCCAGCTTTTTAAACAGACACTGATGTTCTCGGGATTTGATAGATGTTATCAGATCGCAAGGTGCTTTAGAGATGAAGACCTGAGAGCTGATAGACAGCCGGAATTTACACAGATAGATCTTGAGATGTCGTTTGTTGAGCCTGATGATGTAATGGAAGTTATAGAAGGGTTGTTTTCATATATATTTAAAGAAGTTAAAGAGCTATCCATTAAAGAAATAAAGCCGGATTTTACCAGAATAAAGTGGAAAGATAGCATGGAAAGTTACGGTACCGATAAACCTGATTTAAGATTTGGTCTCACCATAAATGACATTTCAGATATATTTAAAGAAAGCAGTATTGAGTTTTTTAAAGATACTTTAAAAAAGAACGGGTGTATAAAAAGTATTGTAATAAATGATGCCTCCCTGCTCTCGAGAAAAGAACTGGAAAATCTTACAGATGTTGCAAAAAATTGTGGTGCTGGTGGACTATTATGGATTAAAACTGGATGCGGAATGGAGTTTCAGTCACCGGTAAGTAAATTTTTATCAGAAACAGAAAAAAAGGATTTGATTAAAACTTTAAATCTTAAAGAAAATAATATGATACTTATAGTTGCTGATAAATTTGAGGTAGTATGCCAGGCACTGGGAACTATAAGGAATTATCTTGGTGAGAAATTAAAATTGATAAATAAAGATGAGTTAAATTTTGTATGGGTATATGATTTTCCTTTATTTGAATGGAGTGAAAGTGAAAAAAGAATAGTTTCAAAACATCATCCTTTTACAAAACCGGATGAAGATACAATGTGCTATTTAAAATCAGACCCATTAAAAGTAAACTCACTGGCTTATGACATAGTATTAAATGGCGAAGAAATAGGAGGCGGCTCTATAAGGATAAATGATTCTAATTTACAGAAGGAAATATTTGATATACTTAAATTAGATGAAAAGAGAATAGAAGAAAATTTTGGCTTTTTTATAAAGGCAATGGAATATGGTATACCACCTCATGGTGGCATCGCTATTGGAATGGATAGAATGGTTATGCTTCTGGGTGGTCTTGATAATATAAGGGAAGTTATAGCTTTTCCCAAGACTCAATCAGCTGTGTGTATGCTCACGGGCTCTCCTTCAACTGTAACTGAGGAACAGTTAAGAGAGGTGTTCATAAAGGTTATAGAAGAAGGTAAAGAAGATAAAAAATGAAGATAAATGACCATTATAAGCAAAGAAAAACGAAAATTAAAGCAAATATTGCATTTATTGAATAAACAGATGAGTTATGCTAACATAATTTCAGGGTACCCTGTTTATATCGTAACTAAAGTTAATTTTTTGTGCCAACAACTTCACATTGGAAGCCCGTCCTTTGACTGCAGCATAAATGCCTGCTTTGCAGGACTTATAAAGCAGGCAAGAGGGCATCCACCTGCAGAGCGCAGGGCGCAAAAAACTTCCTGTGGTTACGAATAAACGGGGTATCTCTTTTGTTATAAGATATTAATATTGATTATAATATTGATTAATATTATAAATTATAAAACACTCATACAAAACCAGTACAGGTAGATAATAGATATAGAATTTATGGAAATAAGGCAGGAATTTCTTAAATACTTTGAGAAAAACGGTCATCTAATAATGCCTTCATCAGGCCTTATACCGCATGGCGACCCCAGCGTTCTTTTAACTACTGCAGGCATGCAGCAGTTTAAGCCCTATTATCTGGGTATTAAAAAGCCGCCAGCAAAAAGGATAGCTACAGTACAGAAATGTTTTAGAACCAGTGATATTGACAGTGTGGGTTATACAGAGCGCCACCTTACATTTTTTGAAATGCTGGGCAATTTTTCATTTGGTGATTATTTTAAAAAAGAAGCAATAAATTATTCTCTCGATTTTCTTTTAAACAATCTTGGCATTTCTCTCCAGAATTTATATTTTACTGTTTTTGAGGGAGATAAGGATATACCGGCTGATCTGGAATCAATTAAATACTGGCAGGAAATGGGAATAGGTAGAGACAGAATATATCAGTATGGCAGGGAAGAAAATTTCTGGGGGCCGGCCGGTGATACGGGGCCATGCGGGCCCTGCTCAGAAATACACTATGATTTCGGGGAAGAGTATGGCTGTGGTAGAAAAGATTGTAATCCTAACTGTGATTGTGGCAGGTTTCTTGAAATATGGAATCTGGTGTTTACACAGTATAATTTTGACGGAGATAAATATCTGGAACTTCCGCAGAAAAATATAGATACAGGAATGGGACTGGAGCGCATAACAGCAGTCATGGAGGGCACTCCATCGGTTTTTAAAACATCTTTATTCAGTGGAATAATAAACAAGATAGAGGAAATATCAGATAGTAAAAATTATAAAAATTACAAAAAAAATAAAGATAAAAGCAGTGATGATTTTTATAGAGCGGTAAGGATAATTGCAGACCACATAAGGGCAATTTATTTTTTAATTGCTGATGGAGTGGTGCCCTCAAATGAAGGCAGAGGGTATATACTGAGGCGAATAATAAGAAGGACAATAAGATTTGGTAAATTAATTGGAATCAAAAACTATTTTTTAAACGATGTAGGTGAAGTAGTTATAGATGAGTATTCAAAAGTATACCCCGAACTTCTTGAGAAAAAAGATTTTGCATTCAGGCTTGTAAGTGATGAGGAAAAAAGATTTACAAGAACACTAAAGGAAGGAAATAAGGTCTTACTTCAAAAAATCAGCGAGATTAAAAAAGATAAAAAGGAATATCTTAATCCAAAAGATGCGTTTAATCTCTATGATACATTTGGTTTCCCGGTGGAGTTAACTGCAGAAATACTGAAAGAAAATAACATAAAGCTTGATTTAAGAAAATTTAATGACTACGTAAAGGAGCACACTGAAAAGTCAAGGGGGAAGGATATATTTAATACCGGGATAGATAAAGACATCGAATTATACAGAGAAATAAGTAAAAATATTGAGGTGGAATTTACCGGTTACCAGAAATACAGAACAGAAACTGTGATTGAAAAAATTATCAAGATTGATGGAGACGGGTCAGGTACAGGCACAGTTAGTAAAAAACCTGTTTTAGAGCTATCAGAAGGGGAAAAAGGTGAAATAATTCTAAAGGAAACACCATTTTACGGAGAAAGAGGCGGCCAGGTTGGTGATAGAGGCATTATTACATATGATAATAATACTTTTATTGTAGATGACTGCACTATTCCAGTAGAAGGTATTATTGTTCATAAAGGGTTTATGGAAAAGGGTAAATTAAAAGTCGGGGATAAGGTTGAAGCTGAAATTGACCGCAACCGCAGAAAAAACATAAGCAAAAACCACACTACAACCCATATTCTGCACTGGGCCCTTAGAAGTTTATATGGCAATGAAGTAAAACAGTCCGGCTCTTATGTGGATGAAGATAGATTTAGATTTGATTACACTTTATACAATGCTCCTTCTGAAGAAGATATCAATAAAATAGAAGAAATTGTAAATAAAAAAATTCAGAATGATGACCCGGTAAGATGTTTTGAAACTACAAGAGAATTTGCTGAAGAAATAGGTGCAGTAGCTCTTTTTGACGAAAAATATAGTAAATTTGTGAGAGTTGTAGAAATAAATAATTATAGCAGAGAGCTCTGTGGGGGTACCCACGTAGCCAGAACCGGAGAAATTGGCCTGTTCAAAATCATATCTGATTCCAGTGTGGGAGCTAATTTAAGACGAATAGAAGCAGTTACAGGTATGTCTGCATATAACTGTTTGAAGGAAAAGGAGAAAATATTAAAGAAAGCCTCTGATGGTCTTGAAGTTGAAGAAAGTAAAATTCCTGATGCTATTGAGAAAATGAAAGAGGATTTAAAAAGGAAGGAAGAACAGCTTAGAAATATGCAGATTAAAATTGCAAAGAAGGAAATAATAGATAAATTTAAATTAAAGCCTGGAGACAACAGGCTAAAAATAATTGATTTTGATTTTTCAAAATCAGAAATTGTTCCTGATATAGGAATAAACAATATCGGAATGGTGGGAGATGAGATTATAAATTATTTTGGTGGTTCCAATACATTTATAGTCTTTGGCTGCATATCAGGTGAAAAGTCTGTTGTTATTTTAAATTCAACAAAGGACCTTGTAAAAAAAGGGATAGACTGCGGGAAGATTGCGGCAGAGGTGAGTAAGAAATTAAATGGCAGAGGTGGAGGGAAACCCGGCTTTGCTCAGATGGGTCTGCCTGATAAAAATAGTATAGAAAAAGCAATTAAACTTGTCAGGGAAATTGTACTGGAGGTACTGGATAAATAAAAATGAGAATCATGGGTCTGGATGTGGGAGATAAAAGAATAGGTGTGGCAATATCAGACGAAAAGGGAATTATATCAACACCACTTAAGGTTATAAAAAATGATGAAAATTCAGGTGAAGAGATAAAAAAAATTGTAGATAAATATGACATTAAAAAAATAATAATAGGAATTCCATATACGCTTAAAGGTGAAACTGGTATGCAGGCAAGAAAAGTTTTTGATTTTACAGATAATGTTATTAAGAACCTGGGCGTTGATGTTGATTATATTGATGAGAGATATACTACAAAAATACCTTCCGGATATTTAAGAAAAAATGCTGGCACTAAAAAAATGGGCTCTAAAAAAACGGATGCTAAAGAAATTGATAAATTTTCAGCCGGCATAATACTGGCAGATTACCTTGAAAAGAAAAGAAAGAGGGTTTCTAATGAAAGCTAAGATGAAAATAAGCAGTAATAACATATTAAATGGCCGGTCTTCAAATAACAGGGCTTCAAATGACAGGCCTGAAATTGATGTAAAGTCCGAGTTTAAACGCAATAAAAAGATTGGATCTGGATTTATTAAATTTATTATGCTCCCTGTTTTAATATTTTTATTTTTAATTTTATCAGTGTCATGTGAACTTTTCAAAGACAGTGAGGAGAAAACCGAAGTTATCCCGGACACCGAAGTTGAATTTGAAATAAAAGAGGGTATGTCGTTAAAAGAAATAGCAGCTCTTCTTGAAGAGAAAGGCATAATAGATAACGCATTTCTATTCAGGTTATTTGTAGAGCAGAAAGGAATGGAAAAAAGTTTGAAGCCCGGCAATTACAGGATGAGAACAAAATCCTCTTATGAAGATGTGCTGAATGAAATAACTACAGGACCGCCTGTTGTAACATATAAATTTACAATTCCTGAAGGTTTTACAGTAAATCAGGTAATAGAAAGGATTGCTGAAAAAGTACCATTTATAGAGTATGAGGAGCTGAAAAGAGCTATAGATATTAAAAATTATAATTATGAGTTCCTGGAAGGCGCACCATCCCTTGAAGGTTTTTTATTTCCTAAAACATATGAGATAACTATAGATTATACGGCAAAAGATGTTATTGAAATGTTGCTTGCACAATATCAGTTTGAAACAGGAAGCCTGGATTATTCATTTGCCAGTGAAAAGGGCCTATCACAGTATGATATACTAAAGATAGCATCACTGATTGAGAGAGAAGCTTATGTTCCGGAAGAGAGAGCTTTGATTTCAGCGGTTATTCATAACAGACTTGATGCGGGTATGCCGCTGGGAATAGATGCTACACTGTGTTATTTTTTAAATAAATGGGATGGAGAGCTAACTGAATCTGATCTTGAAACAGATACGGAATACAATACAAGACTGTATGCCGGACTTCCGCCAACCCCTATATGTAATCCCGGCCTTGCATCAATTGAAGCAGCATTAAATCCTGCAGACGTGGACTATTTGTATTTTGTAATAACCGATAGTGAGAAGCATACTCACAAATTTTCAACCACTCTGGAAGAACATGAAAAGAATAGAAGTGAAGCAAAATAACCCGGTAAGCGAGAATAATCCCTTGAATCAGAATAAGCGGGTAATCAAGAATAATCCGATAAATAATAA
>JAQVHC010000004.1 GCA_028696435.1 Actinomycetota bacterium
CCATCCTTTCAGGATAGTGAAGATACAAAGCTAACGTTTATTGAAGAAGCTAAAGATAAGGAGCTTAAAGACATTGATGTAATATTTCTCTGTCTGCCACCGTATAAATCAATGGAATATTTAAAAGGAATATCCAATGATTATAATTTTAAAATTATAGATGTAGGCTCTGATTTCAGGCTGAAAAATCCGGAAGATTATAAATACTGGTATGGAGCAGAACATATCATAAAAGATAAGCTTTCTGAATTTGTTTACGGTCTTCCTGAAATATACAAGGAGGATATTGAAAAAAGTAATTGTGTAGCCAATCCGGGATGTTATCCCACGTCTATTTTGCTCGGTCTTGCTCCTGTATTTAAGGGTGGAATTGATATCAGAGATATATGTATTGATTCTAAGTCAGGTGTTACAGGTGCCGGAAGAAAGCTAACCGAACAATATCTTTTTACCAGTATTGAAAATAATCTGTATGCATACTCAGCAGCGGGACACAGGCATATCGGGGAAATAGAGCAGGAGATTGAAAATATTGCAGGGAAAAAAATTAAAATAGATTTTACACCCCATCTTGTTCCACTGGACAGGGGAATATTTACATCAATATACTGTAAAACCGGTGCAATAGGAGAAAAGACAAGCGATATAGAGGAAAAGATATATAGTTCTTTTAGTAACTTCTGCAATGGTCTTCCATTTGTAAAATTTGTGGGTAACGAAATACCGTTCCTTAAAGATGTAATAGGCACTAATATGTGTATGCTTGGTTATAAATTTGAAGAGAGGACCGGTATGCTTAAGATTTTTTCAGTGATAGATAATCTTTTAAAAGGAGCTTCTGGCCAGGCGGTGCAGAATATGAACATAATGATGGGTTTTGACGAAAAAGAAGGATTAAATTTTAACGGATTGTTTTCTTAAAAATGAAAGGAATGGACTTTTAAATGGCAACGAAACAAAGCAAGAAGAACGAAAATATCAATAACTTTAATATTATAAAAGATGGGACAATAACCACTGTTCCGGGATTTTATGCCTCAGCATGTCACTGCGGCATTAAAAAATCGAAAAAGTCCGATATCTGCATAATATATACTCCAGAAGGCAGTATTTGCAGTGGTGTTTTTACAAAAAATAAATTCTGTGCAGCTCCGGTTCAGGTTACAAAAGAAGCACTAAAAAAAGGCGGGAGCATAAAAGCAGTTATTGTAAATAGCGGAGTTGCCAATGCGTGTACTGGTAAAACTGGATATGAGAATGCAAAGAAGACCATTGATATTGCGGCCGAATATTTAAATATTGATGGCGAAAATATAATTGTGTCATCAACCGGGGTAATAGGGAAACAGCTTCCAATGGATAAAATTGAGTATGGAATAAAAGAGTGTTCTTCTAAATTAAGCAGTAACGGGGGACACGATGCTGCAAAAGCTATACTAACAACAGACCTGCAGACCAAAGAGGTGGCTGTTAGTTTTAATGCCGGAGATGGTGAGGATATAATAATCGGTGGTATTGCAAAGGGCTCGGGTATGATAGAACCTGATATGGCAACACTTCTGGTATTTATAACAACAAATATTGGAATTTCAAAAAGCCTGCTTGACGAAATACTGCATGAGGAGACCGATAAAAGCTTTAATAGCATAACTATTGATGGCTGCCAGAGCACAAATGATATGGTTATTGTAATGGCAAATGCTCAGAGCAGTGTATTTTTAAAGGATAAAAATAGCAAATATTATTATGATTTTAAAAATGCCTTTTCATATGTAATGAAAGACCTTGCAAAAAAAATAGTCCTGGATGGTGAAGGTGCGACAAAATTAATAAAAATAAAAGTGATTAATGCTAAAGGCATAGTAGATGCCAGGACGCTTGCTTTTAAAGTTGCTAACTCAAACCTCTTTAAATGTGCAATGTTTGGACAGGACCTTAACTGGGGAAGGATAAATGCAGCACTGGGTTCGGCAACTGGTTGTGAATTTAATCCTGATAAAGTTAAAATATATTTTGATGATATTTTAATTGTAGAAAATGGTATGGGAGTAGAATTTGATAAGGTAGAGGTAAAAAATATAATGAAAGAGAGAGAACTGGATTTTACCATTGATTTAAATTGTGGTAATAAGAGCTTTGAAGTTTTAACTGCGGATCTTTCGTTTGATTATATAAAAATAAATGCACTTTATCGCACATAAAAAAACATAGGTATGTATATTAAAAAAATAAAGATATATAAAATAAAAAAATATAAATAGCAGCTCTATAAAAACGCTGCTAAGAAGAAACTTAAAAGAAAGCAAAGATAATTTAAAGAAGGTAATAAGATGATATATAAAAAAAATTATGACATAAAAACCGATGAAGCTTATAGCAATAAGGTTGAAGTTCTGCTTGAATCTCTGCCATATATAAAAGAGTATTTTGATAAAATTGTCATTGTAAAGATAGGTGGAAGCATGATGGAGAACGACAGCGTACTGGAAAGTGTTCTTAATGACCTGATTTTGATGAAGTATGTTGGTATAAAAGTAGTACTTGTTCATGGTGGAGGCAGGCAGATCAATGAGATAGCACTTAAAAAAGGAATAAAACCGGAATTTGTTGACGGGCTAAGGGTAACCGGTAGCGACATGATTGAAATAGTAAAAATGGTGCTTATAGGAAATATAAATACCAGAATAGTATCTTTTCTTAACAGGCACGGGAGCATAGCGGTAGGAATATCCGGCAACGATGGCTGTTTTATAGAATGCAGCAAGAGAAAATATAAAAAGAATGGAAAAGAAATAGATCTTGGATTTGTTGGAGAGATTGAAAATATTAATTCTGTATTTTTAAATAATATCCTGGAGAATGGTTATATACCGGTTATTGCTACGCTTGGAGCAGACAATAAAGGAAATATATATAATATAAATGCAGATACATGTGCCGCAAGAATTGCGATTTCACTCAGTGCAAAGAAAATGATTCTTCTTACCGATGTTGACGGGATAATGATTGAAAATGAAAAAGGCAGTAAAGAACTGGTATCAAAATTGACAGCAGAGGAATGTTTAAAACTAATAGATTCAGGAAAAATAAGTTCCGGGATGATTCCAAAAGTTATGGCCTGCATTGATGCATTAAAAAATGGAGCTGAAAGAACCCATATATTAAACGGAGTAAAAAAACATTCAATACTAGTGGAAATATTTACAGATAAAGGCATTGGAACAATGATAACAGACAGCGAGGTAGAATAGATATGAATGATGATATCATGAAAAATACTTCTCTATATGAGACCGGTGATAAATATCTTATGCATACCTACAAAAGATTACCGGTAATATTTACAGAGGCAAGAATGCAATATCTATGGGATACTGAAGGTAATAAATATCTTGATTTTATAGCCGGTTATGGTTGCCTTAATGTAGGGCACAGCAATAAATATGTGGTCAAAGCCTTAAGAGAACAGATTGGCAAAATTATTCAACCTTCAAATATTTATTACAACATACCCCAGATCATGCTGGCGAAGAAACTATGTGAGATTTCCGGGTTTGGAGAAAAAGTTTTTTTTGCTAATAGTGGTACTGAATCAATTGAAGGTGCAATAAAACTTGCAAGAAAATATTCAACAGATAATTATGATTCTTCACGATACGAGATAATAACTTTTAAAAAAGCTTTTCATGGAAGGACGCTGGGAGCTCTGGCAGCTACCGCTCAGATTGAAAAACAAAAATTATTCGAGCCTTTGCTTGCAGGTTTTAAATATGCTGAACTTAACAATATAGAATCTGTAAAAGCGCTGCTGAATGAAAACACATGCGCCATTATGCTGGAACCGGTTCAGGGTGAGGGTGGTATTTATCCTGCAGATAAGAAATTTATTAAAAACTTAAGGGATATATGCAGTGAGAAAAACATACTGCTTATTCTGGATGAAATACAAACAGGATTCGGCAGAACCGGAAGCATGTTTGCATATGAGAATTTTGAAATCAAACCGGATATTCTGGTAGTAGCAAAAAGCCTTGGTGGTGGGATGCCTATAGGAGCGATAATTTCTACTGAAGAGATAGCTAAAAGTTTTAGTCCGGGAACACATGGTTCAACATTTGGCGGGAATGCCGCATCGTGCGCAGCAGGACTTTCGGTAATAGATTATATTATTAAAAACAACCTTGCTGAAAAATCTAAAAAGCTGGGGAAATATTTAATGGATGAATTATTAAAAATTAAAAATAAATATCCGGTGGTAAAAGAGATTAGAGGGATGGGGCTTATGATAGGGATGGAGTTTAATGAACCAGTTGCGGAAAAAATAGTGATAGATGCCCTTGGTGATAAACTGGTTCTTAACAGGGTATCTGATACTATTCTGAGATTTCTTCCACCGCTTGTTATAACAAGGGAAAATATAGATACTCTTACAGGGTGGCTTGATGCCGAGATTAAGGAGTTATAAATGAAAAAAGATTTTTTAACTTTGAAAGATTATTCCGCAGATGAAATTGAGTACATACTTAATCTTTCGCTGGAAATCAAAAAAGATAAAGATAGCTATTGCAATATCTTAAAAGGGAAAAATATTGCCATATTATTTGATAAACATTCTACCAGGACCAGGTTATCTTTCGAAGTGGGTATAAACCAGCTGGGTGGTAATGTGATAGTTCTGGATGCGAAAAGCCTGCAGCTGGGTAGAGGAGAGTCATATATTGATACAGCAAAGGTCTTTTCATTATATCTAGATGGGGTGATAATAAGGACTTTTAGCCAGGAAACTTTAGAAATATTTGCAAAATATGGGAGTATACCGGTAATAAATGGCCTTACTGATACCTATCATCCATGCCAGGTGCTGGCAGATATGCTGACCTTAAAAGAACTTGGAATGTTGAATAAAAAAATTAAGTTTACCTATATTGGTGACAGCAATAATGTAACCAACAGCCTTATTATAGGGTTTTCAAAACTTGGTATTGATATAACCATAGGCTGCCCTGAAAAATATTCTCCTGCAAAAGAGATTCTTGAATATGCTGAAAGTCAGAAAAATGGCAGTAAAGTCAATATAATAAACAATCCAGTTGATGCAGTAAGGGACGCTGATGTTATTTATACAGATGTGTGGTTTAGTATGGGGCAGGAAATGGATGATAAAAAACTGGAGGAACTGGAAAAATATCAGATTAACTCTGACCTCCTGAAATATGCAAAAAAAGAAGTAAAAATAATGCACTGTCTACCGGCGCATACGGGACAGGAAATTACATCTGAAGTTCTGTATGGTGAAAATTCGATTGTCCTTAAACAGGCGGAAAATCGCCTTCATGCACAAAAAGGACTGCTTGTTTATATATATGGGAAGCTATACAGGGAAAATAAAAAATAAAACAAAATTTTGTGTTACATATTGAGTTACTTGAGTTACATAATTTAATATAATTTTTTTTAAAGGAGACAGAGCATAGTAATGCCAGAAAAGAGTAAATCAAAAATGGGCAGGTCTGAGAGGCTCGGTGCTATAAAAGAAATAATAAATACAAAAAAGATCTCATCCCAGGAAGAACTATTAAATGAATTAATAAAAAAGGGATATAATGTAACACAATCAACAGTTTCAAGGGATCTTAATTATCTGGGTGTTGTAAGAGTAAGAAATTACCAGCAGAAGGAATATTATGCAATTAAAGGTACAGCATTTGAGGGAAATATTATTGACCCTGAAAAATTTAAAACAAAATTGAGAGAAAGCGTTGTGTCTTTAAAAAGAGCTGAAAATATAATTGTTATAAAAACATTTCCCGGAGAAGCCCAGGGAACAGCAGCAGTAATTGATGGTATGAACTTTGTTGAAATTCTTGGCACTGTTGCAGGAGATGATACTATAATCTGTGTAACAGATAGTTCTGATAATGCTGATAGAATAATTAAGATGATGCAGGAACAATTATAAATAAGCTTACAATTAAGTCCCTGCAAGTCTCTGTTATCAGGTGACCATACTATAACAGGAAGCAGGGCGGAGGTGGTTTTACAGGCTGCCTTTTAGAAATAAATTTTTAAAAACAACCCGGTAATATTATCGGTATAATGGAAATATTATCAGTATAATTAATGAAAGGAACAATATGAACAACAAAGTAGTGCTGGCATATTCAGGAGGGCTCGATACCTCAATTTCTATAAAATGGATTAAAGAAAAATATAATATGGAAGTGATAGCGGCTTTAATAGACTGTGGACAGCCAGGCGACCTTAATGGTGCTTATGAAAGGGCGCTTGAAATAGGAGCCTGCAAATCGGTTATTATTGACGCAAAAAATGAATTTGTGAACGATTATATTTTTCCCTCAATAAAAGCAAACCTGAAATATGAAAAGAAATATCCGCTGGCAACAGCACTTGCAAGACCACTGATAGTAAAAAAATTAGTGGATATAGCAAAAAAAGAAGGCGCTAAAGCTGTTGCTCACGGCTGCACAGCAAAAGGTAATGACCAGGTACGTTTTGATGTAGGAATAAGAACTCTTGCGCCGCATTTACAAATAATAGCACCACAGAGGGAGTGGGTTATATCGAGAGAGGAAGCAATTAAATATGCGATGCAATATAATATTAAAGTACCTGTTACTAAAAAAAGCCCGTACAGTATTGATGAAAACCTCTGGGGCAGAAGTGTTGAATGCGGAGTACTTGAAAATGCCTGGAATGAACCTCCGGAGGATGTATATGAATGGACAAAAATAACAAAGAATAAAGATGAATTTGAATATCTGGAAATAGGATTTAATGAAGGAATTCCGGTTTCACTTAACGGTAAGAATATTCCTGCTGTTGACCTTGTCAGAGAGCTTAACGAAATTGGAGGTTCTTACGGCATAGGGAGAATTGATATGGTTGAAAACAGGCTTATCGGCATAAAGTCAAGAGAAATATATGAATCTCCTGCTGCAGAAATTTTAATTGAAGCACACAGGCAACTTGAATCACTGGTTCTTGATAGAGAGCTTACTCATTATAAATATATGCTGGAAGAAAAACTTGCAGAGCTTGTTTACTACGGATTATGGTTCACCCCATTGAGGGAATGCCTGTGTTCATTTATTGAAAAGAGCCAGGAGCATGTTACGGGAATTGTAAAGGTTAAACTGGAACATAAAAGTTTTATTGTTGTGGGCAGGAAATCTGATTATTCTTTATATGATGAAGGTCTTGCCACTTATAATAAAGATGATAAGTTTGACCATACCCATTCAGAAAGTTTTATCAAGTTATGGGGTTATCCTTATGAGTTATTAGGGAAAAAAGGAAGAATCAATGAAAAATAATAAAATATGGAAGGGCAGAATAAAAAAAGATATGGATAAACTGGCAGAAAATTTTACGTTCTCTATAGGCCTGGATAAAGAATTATATCTTTACGATATTACAGGAACTGCTGCTTATGCAGTAGGGTTGTGGAAAACTGGAATAATTAATAAAGGTGAACTTAAAACAATAATAAATGGATTGGAGAAGGTAAAACAAAATATCGAAAATAATAAAATTGATATTGAAATATATGAAGATATCCACAGTCTTATTGAAAACGAGCTTGCCGGGGAAATAGGCGAGGTTGCTCTGAAAATCCATACAGGAAGAAGCAGGAACGACCAGGTAGTTCTTGACGAAAAATTATTTTTGAAAGAAACAATAATAGATGTACTGGGTGAAATCATAGTTTTGCAGGAAAATATTTTAAAATGGGCAAAAAACACACTGGATGTAATTATTCCAGCATATACCCATATGCAAAAAGCCCAGCCTGCACTTTTTGCGCATTATTTAATGTCATATTTTCAAAAATTTGAAAGAGATAAGGAAAGTTTTTTTAATAACTTTGAATCATGTGATTCTCTCCCGCTGGGGGCGGCAGCATGTACCGGGAGCGGATATGCTATCGATAGAGAACTATTAAAAAAACTTCTCAAGTTTAAAAACCTTGATAGTAATAGTATGGATACGGCAGGTAGCAGGGATTTTATTATGGATTTTCTCTTCTCCTGCAGTAAAATTATGATTCATCTATCGAGATTTTGTGAAGACCTTATTATATACAACAGCAGTGAGTTTTCATTTATTAATATAGAAGAATCTTTCTGCACTGGAAGCAGTATAATGCCCCAGAAGAAAAATCCCGATATTCTGGAATTAATAAGAGGAAAGAGTTCAATCGTAATGGGAAATCTTTTTCAAATGATGGTGCTTATTAAAGGGTTGCCCTCAACATATAATCGTGATTTACAGGAAGACAAAAAAATTTTATTCAGTGCATGTAATGAAGTATTACCGTCTATTAATATTTTTTCCAGGCTTATTGAAAATATAAAATTAAATAAATCAGAGATAAACAAAACTTTAAAAGAAGGTTTTCTGGAAGCAACAGACATAGCCGATTATCTTGTAAAAAAAGGCGAGAGCTTTAGAAAGGCACATAATATTACAGGAGAAATAATAAAGTTCTGTATAGATAAAAAAATATCTTTTAAGGACTTAAAGCTGGAAGAGCTTAAAAAGTATTCGCCTTATTTTGAGGATGATGTTTACAGTTATACGGATATTTATTCCTGCATATCAAATAAGGAAGTGGATTGCGGTACCGCAAAAAAGCAGGTAATTTTGAGTATTAAGCGTGCAGAAGAAAAAATAGAAACTGATAAGCAGAATCTAAAAATCATTGCCTCCAGGGTTCCTGTCTTTGAAGAGATAAAAGCTTTTGTCGATGATTTATAAAATAACTTTTTAAATCATTAATCTCTTTTTCTTTTATCTTCATATATGAATGAATGCAATAAAAAGTTAGAGTTAACTGTGCCAGCGGGCGGTATGAACCAGCTTATTGCAGCTATTAATGCCGGCGCAGATTCAATTTATCTGGGATATAAAAAGTACGGAGCAAGGGCTTATGCTGAAAATTTTGATTCAGACCAGCTCAAAGAAGCAGTATCTATTGCACATAACTATGGTATAAAGGTATATCTTGCGCTTAATACACTTATAAAAGATAGCGAATTAAGAGGAGTGCTGGATTTTTTAAGGCAGTATACTGCTATATGTGAAGACGGAATAATAATACAGGACTTTTACCTTTATAAAATAATCAAAGACCTTTTTGACCATATCCCCGTACATGCAAGTACACAGTTAAATATTCATAATATTTACTCTTTAAAATTAATGAAAAGGCTCGGGTTTAAGAGAGCAATTCTTGCAAGAGAGATGACCCTTGAAGAAATAAAGAATCTATGTAAAAAAAAATTAACTGAAATAGAAATATTTGCCCATGGTTCACAATGCTATTCATATTCAGGCAGCTGTTATTTCAGCTCTTTTATAAGCGGGAAAAGCGGAAACAGGGGGAAATGCCTGCAACCCTGCAGGATGAAGTATAAATTACTTGAAGAAAAAAATGGTAAATATAAATATATTACCGGAAAAGAAAGTTATATTTTAAGTAAGAACGATTTATGCCTGCTCGATTTTATACCGGCACTGGTAGATGCAGGAGTAGATGCAATAAAAATAGAAGGGAGGATGAAGTCAGCAGAATATACAGGTATAGTTACAAAAATTTACAGAAAGTATATAGACCTCTATTATAATAACCCGGCCGGGTATAGAGTTGATGATTATGATATTTATAAACTTGCCGGAGTATATTCAAGGGATATGGGGGCAGGTTATATGGAGCACAAATACCCGCGGAATATAATATCTTTAAAGAAATCAGGAAGCACAGGTAATTTTCTTGGTAGAGTTTACAGGTTGGATTATGGAGATTATGATGGGGGCAAAAACAAAAGAAAATTAAAATATATCTATGTAAAAAGCAGGTGGGAGATAAATACAGGTGACATACTGGAGGTGTGGACAAAGAAAGGAAATGAAAGAATAGCTGTTAAAGATTTAGAAAAGATAGATGAATTTTTAACAGATAATAATAAAGAATACAGATATAAAATTAAAATAAATAATGCCTGCAATATTTTAGAGAAAGACAGAGTATTTAAATATTTTGATAAAAAATTAAATGATGAAGCGGGTGCTTTATATAAACATGGTATAGCTAGAATTGCACCTGGAAAAACCTGCTCAAAAGATAATAATAGAGAACATAATATTCTGCTAGATGAAAGTAAAATAAAAAATTATTTAGATATTTTTTTATCCAGAAAAAAATTGTACGGGTCTGAAAAATCAGAAAGCAGAATTACATTAACGACTGCAGTATATAACTCTAAATTTTTAGAGTTATCAGTAAGAAACGGAGCAAAGAGAATAATTTACAACAATTTTATGGAGCTGGCTGAAAGTAATGGATTAAAGATTGACACAGTTAAATTAATAAAGAAAGATATTAAAGATAAGAATATTACTGTATGTATTGGAACCCCGCATATTGTTCATGATGATGATTTTAGGATTATAAAAAATAACATATTAAGATTACTGGATCTGGGAATCAGGGATTTTGTGGTTGCAAATTCTGGAATACTCGAGCTACTACTTGAAATTGGTCAAAAAAGCAGGGGCAGTAATAAAATTAACATATACGTAAGCTATAATTTTAATCTTTTTAATGTCTTATCGGTTGTTTTTTTGAAAGAGCTTATAGATAAAAATTGCATTTTAAAAGGAATAGAATTATCCAGAGAGCTTAATCTCACTGAGATTCTGGAAATAATATCATCCTCTGAAAGATTATTTAAAACTGATAAACCTGAATTTTCTATTTTCGGGCATGGCCATATACCGGTTATGAATTCCAGGTACAGATTAGAATACATCACAGGAAAGAAAAACGGATGTAAATACTACATAGAGGATACAAAAGGTTTTAGATTTCCTGTTGATTCTGATTATAATGAAAACACAATAGTTTTTAATTCAAAAGTCATGTGTGCCTTATTTGATCTTGAAAAAATAAAAGAAAGTAAAGTAAATGACATTATTCTGGACAGTTATTTCTACAATAAGGAGGACTTCTGTAAAATAATAAGAAGTTATAGCGAAGCTATAAATATTCTTTACAAAAATGGCAATCAAAAATATAAAAATTTTGTCTCATTCATGCAAGATGATAATCTTTTTAAAAATTATACAAAAGGTCATTTAATGAGGGGAGTGGAGTAAAGGATAGGGTAGAGAGGGGTAATAAAATATAAACTGTGTCCTGCTAATTCAAAAGGATTTAAATATTAAAAGAACTTTTAAAGGATAAAAAACCTTAAAAAGAAATATCTTGTTGTATTTTTATAATGACAGTAGAGCCATAATTTAAATAGCTTCCACCAGCCGGTGTCTGATTTACAACAATTCCATCATCCAGAGAGTCTGGAGAAATTTCAACCGTAAAGCCCTTTTTTTCAAGTACGCTTACTGCATCTGATTTTGTTAAACTTATAACATCAGGAACTTTAACACCTTTGCTTACCCTGATAATTATTTCGAGACTTTTGTCATATGCCGTTCCCCCCGCAGGTATCTGTGAAAATACTTTATCTATTTCTTCGGTGCTCTCTTCACTAAGAACAGTGATTTTTTTAAATCCCGCATCTCTCAGCATAGAGATAGCTTTGCTTTCGGACAACCCCGTGACATCCGGTACGGAAGACTCAGGGTTTTCGCCTTTACTTACATATAGAGTAACACTGGTTGATTTAGATACAGTTTTATCCCGTCCGGGATCCTGTTTTATTATTTTACCGACAGGTACGGTATCGCTGAATTCATATATTATATCGTCAATTACAAGTCCCAGCTCTTCTAAAATTTTTATTGCTTTATTCAGTTCCATTCCTTTCAGGTCCGGCATTTTAAATGTTTTTGTACCTTTACTTACATAAAGTGTTATGCTAAGCATCTCACCTTCAAGTGATTCCAGAATGGTACCCGGTTCCGGGTCCTGCTTAAAGACAATATTTTCATCATATGAGTCACTATAATCGTAGACTTCTTCAACTACAAAATTTAAATCTTCAAACAAAGCTCTTGCTTCATCGATGTTAAAACCAGTAACATCTGGTACTTCAATTTTATTGTGAATATTACATATATCTTTAGGTTCCATACCCTCAACAAATATTTTCCACTCTTTTACTTCTTCAGGGCACCATATTGTTGCAAGGAGATTCGATACCGTACAGATTTCCACATCTATCAGACTTCTGTCTGGTTTTTTAAAATCAGATACTGGAGTGCCTTCAAGCGCAGATGACATAAATTCCCTCCATATATCAGCTGGATATGAGCCACCCACTATTGTTCTTCCATTTATTGGTTCCATCGGTTTATTAGAGTCGGAATAACCCATCCACACAACAGTAACCAGCTCAGGAGTATAACCTGCGAACCAGGCATCTTTATGGTCACTGGTTGTTCCAGTTTTTCCTGCTGCTGGTCTTCCTATTGCAGCACCCGTACCGGTTCCTTTTTCTATTACCTTTTTAAGAATTTCTGTGATGTGGTATGCCTCCGCATCTTCCAGAATTCTTTTATTTGAAATGTTCTCATCAGGGTCATATTCGTAAAGCATATTTCCATTTGCATCTTCTATTTTTAATATACATGCAGGCTGGTGATAAACACCATTGGATGCAAGGGTAGAAAAAATTTTGCTTACATCAAGCGGAGTTATTCCTGTTTCGAGACCACCAAGGCCAATTGCTGGATTGCTTCCGATGTCATAAATTTCCATTTCTTCACATAATTTTTCTATGTTTTCGGCACCAACCTCCATTGTAAGCTGGGCATAAACTACATTAACAGAGTATATTGTAGCATCTACTATGGACATCTTGTCAGTATCATATTTTTGTCCTCCATAGTTATCTACTTCCCAATCAGGGCCTGTATCCATTTTTATTGTAATTGGGCCGTTTGGGTTAAATGTATTATTTGGAGAGATATGCTGTCTTATAGACTCCATCAGAACAGGAACTTTAAATACAGAACCGGGTTGTCTTTTACCCTGTATGGCTATATTAAATTTAGATGCATTATAATCTTTTCCTCCTATAAGAGAATAAATATATCCATTTTCAGGGTCAGTACAGATAAGTGCGCTGGATGGCCCTATGTCTTCAGGAAATACTTTTTTAATTGCATTTTCGGCTTTTTCCTGAAGTCCAACATCAAGTGTTGTATATATACGAAGGCCTCCTTTAAAAACATCGCGATCTGTGAACTTCTGATCATATAAAGTGCGTTTTACATAGTCCACAAAATACGGGGCGACTCTGGAACCTGTCTCTCCTGTACTGGCAACCATACTTTCATTTATTTCAACAGGTGTGGCAAGGGCACTTAGATATTCGTTTGTATCTATTAATTCCTGTTCATACATAAGCTGAAGTACAAGGTCTCTTCTTGCTCTTGCCTTTTCAATATCGTTAAATGGAGAATATATTTCAGGAGCTCTTAAAAGCCCTGCCAGAAGAGCGGCTTGTGGAAGAGTAAGATCGGCTGCATCCACACCAAAGTAAATTTCGGCTGCTTTTTCTACACCATATGCTCCAGAGCCAAAATTTACAGTATTAAGATACATCTCGAGAATTTTATCTTTTGTGTAATGTCTTTCAAGTTGTATTGCAATTATTGCTTCGTTAATTTTTCTACGAAATGTCTTTTCAGGACCGAGGTATACGTTTTTTACATATTGTTGTGTGATAGTACTTCCACCCTGGACAATTTCACCAGCCCTCAGGTCTGCAATTAATGCTCCGATAATTCTGATATAATCAACGCCCTGATGTTCATAAAACCTTTTATCCTCAACTGCTATGACAGCATCCTTGATGTATTGAGACATTTTATTAAAAGGGACAATTTCTCTGTTTTCTTCAGCATGGAACTCGGCAATCAGTGTTCCATCAATTGCGTATACTTTGGATGTCTGCGCAACTGGAGTGGGGGTGAGCTCTTCAAGGCTGGGAAGAGTATTAATATATATGAGTAGAACAAGGCTGACCAGCACAAAAATCGAGACGATAATTATCAATGCCACTTTTAAAAAGTTTAGAAACTTATTCGACTTTTTTTGTTTATTTTGTTTATTCTGTTTGTTATTCATTAAATGCTAACTGTTTAATATAATCGTATTAATGAGATTTTTACAGGGTATAAGAATCTATATATAGATATTACTTCCTGACATGTTTCTTAACCCTGAATTACAGCTTAAGAAATTTTATATAATATTTAGCTAAAAGACAATATAGGTGAAAAGAAAACAGCAGAGATTATGGAGCAAATTGACGGTTAAATGGCATAAATAATAGCATAAATGGTTGTCTTTTAATTAGACATATATATAACTATTATGTTAATATTTATACCAATTTTTAATTATTCTTCTGGAAAGATTGGAAAGCGGTATGGAAAAAGATTTTAAAAGACAGATTGAAATAATCGAATCAGGAACAGAAGATGTTCTTACGAAAGAAGAGCTGGAGTCCAGAGTAAAAAAAGCAATAATTGAAAATAAGCCGTTAAAAGTAAAGCTTGGTCTTGACCCCACTGCTCCTGACATTCATCTCGGCCATGCTGTTGTTCTTAATAAACTGCGGCAGTTTCAGGAGCTAGGGCACAAAGCTATTTTAATTATAGGGGATTACACCTCAAGAATAGGTGACCCTTCCGGAAGGTCTACCCTGAGGCCAAAGTTATCTGAAGATGTTATAGAAAAAAATTCAAAGACATATATGGAGCAGGCATTTAAAATTCTTATTCCTGAAAAAACCGAAGTTGTTAAGAATTCAAACTGGCTTCATCATTTAAAATTTGAAGACATCTTAAATCTGACATCAAGATTTACCGTTGCAAGGATGCTGGAAAGAGAAGATTTTAAAAAAAGATACAAAAGTAATACACCGATAGCAATTATGGAGTTTCTGTACCCGATCATGCAGGCCTATGATTCCGTAGCTGTAAAAGCTGATGTTGAGCTTGGTGGAACTGACCAGAAATTTAATCTACTTATGGGTAGAGAATTGCAAAAGGAATTGGGACAGGAACCACAGATTGCCATAACGATGCCAATCCTTGTGGGTACAGATGGAGTTGAAAAAATGAGTAAAAGTCTGGGTAATTATATTGGCGTATATGAACCACCGGGGGAAATTTTTGGAAAAATTATGTCAATACCGGATAATATCATTATTGATTATTTCAGGCTTCTTACTACACTGGATTATAAAGATATTGAAGCAATGAATGATGATATGGAAAAAGGCGTTTTAAATCCCTCCATAGCAAAAAGGAGACTGGCAAAAATAATTATAGAAAGGCTTTATTCTAAAGAGGAAGCTATTAAAGCTGAGGAAGAATTTGATTTAATTTTTAAGAAAAAAGAGGCTCCTGAAAAAGTCGAAGAATATGTTATAAAACAGTCGGATACACCGGGTAAAAAGATAGGTATAGTTGAACTTTTATACAATTCAGGTCTTGTTAGTTCAAAAGGCGAAGCCAGAAGATTAATAGTGCAGGGCGGGATAAAAGTTGATGATAAAAAAGTAAGTGACCCTGATGGAAAATTTAATTTAGATGACCTGAATAATAAGATATTAAAAAGAGGTAAAAGATTTTTCAGAAAAATAATAGTAAAAGAATAAGTAAATATGCATGAATATTCTATAACCTGCTCAATTATTGAAATTTTAAACGACCTTACAAAGAAATATAATATAGATAAATTAAAAAAAGTAAGTTTTGAACTGGGTCCTTTTACACACATTGAACCCGAATCAATAAAATTTTATTACGATTATCTTACGGGAAATAATGATGTTATAAATGGAGCTGTTCTCGATTTTAAAAGAAAAAAAATAAAGATGAAGTGCATGGACTGTGGCAAAACATTTTTATCAAAAAATATTGCTTCAAAATGCAGATATTGCCAGGGGAGTAAACTAAAAATAATAGATTCCGATGAAATCAAAATTATTTCAATAGAAACCTGATTTATAAGTCTTATCCTGTAAACAAACCATTGACTGTATCTCAATAGCAGGGAAATAAGAGTAATTTTTATTGACTTAAACCTCTGCTATAGTTAAAATTAAGACAATTAATACAATGTAAAATATCTGATTTATAAGTTAATTTGCATGAATTAATAATATCCTATAATGTATTATTAGGGGCGGAAGTAAAGTTTTGTTAGAAAAGTGTAATAAAAGAATTGATAATGAAAGTTTTTTTTAAGCTGATTTCAATTGTTAATTATTGAATTAATTAAAAAGGAAAAGAGGCAGGAAAAGGGGCTCGTATAGATAGGGTTCAGGCTAATATAAAAATATTATACTTACTTTAAAATTAAAACAAAAGGTCGGAATAAAATACAGTTTCTTATATATCTGAATAATAAAGTCAGGTAAATACAGGTAAATTAGAGTTATTATTAGTGCAAATTTAATAAGATTTTAAGATTTTTCTTAAAAACGGTGTAAATTAACTTATAAGTCGGGTTAAATTATGTTAACTCGACTTTTTATTTTGGAAGGAAGGTTTTAAAAATGGATATGCTAATAAAGATTGTTTTTATCGTTATTGGTGCGGTAGCAGGGTTTCTATTTGGTTTTTTCTTTAGAAAATATATTATAGATTCAAAGCTCAGTTCTGCGGAGCAAAAAGTAGATTTACTACTCAATAATGCAAAAAAAGAAGCTGCAACTTTAAAAAAAGAAATATTGCTGGAAGGTAAAGAAGAAATACAGAATTTAAAGATGAGTGCAGAAGAAGAAATTAACAGACAGAAATTTGAACTCAAGAAGAGAGAAGACAGGTTAATGAGCAGAGAGGATTCTATTGAGAAGAAATCCTATTACCTGGAAAAGAAGGAACATGAATTAAATCAAAAAAAGGAAGAACTTGAAAATAAGAATAAAGAACTGGATGAAATACTGGAAAAAGAATTGTTAAGACTGGAAGCTATTGCTGAGCTGACAAGAGAAGAAGCAAAAGCAATCCTGATGAAAAAAATACAGGATGAAGCTAAATATGAATCAGCAAAAGAATTAAAAAATATAGAAGCTAAACTAAGAGAAGACGCAGACACAATTGCAAAGAAAATAATCTCCCAGTCTATACAGAGGTGTGCTCTTGAGCATGTAAGCGAAACAACAGTATCAGTTGTTAATTTACCAAATGATGAAATGAAGGGTAGGATAATAGGAAGGGAAGGCAGGAATATAAGAGTTTTTGAAAATCTTACAGGAATAAACATAATTGTTGATGATACTCCGGAAGCTGTCATATTATCATCCTTTGACCCTGTTCGCAGGGAAATTGCAAGAGTAACACTGGAAAACCTTATAATGGATGGCAGAATTCATCCGGCAAGAATTGAAGAGATGTATGAAAAAGCAAGTAAAATAGTTAATGATGAAATAAAAGCAGAAGGCGAACAGGCTGTTTTTGATGCAGGAATATCCGGAATAAATCCAGGCTTAATAAAAGTGCTGGGAAGATTAAAATATAGAACCAGCTACGGTCAGAATGTGCTCCAGCATTCAAAAGAAGTTGCATACATAGCTGGAATAATTGCGTCTGAGCTGGGTGTTAATGTTAAAAAAGCAAAAAGAGCAGGACTTCTTCATGATATAGGTAAAGCTCTTACCCATGATATTGAGGGTTCACATGCAATAATAGGAGCAGAACTTGCAAAGAGATTAAATGAAGATGATGAAGTATGCCATGCAATTAAAGCTCATCATAATGAAATAGAAGCAGATACAATTCTCGATGTAATTATACAGGCAGCAGACCAGATATCAGGTGGAAGGCCCGGTGCAAGGAGAGAAACACTCGAAAGTTATGTGAAAAGACTTGAAAGTCTGGAAAGAATTGCTACAGATTTTAAAGGAATAGAGAAGGCTTATGCTATACAGGCAGGGAGAGAAATAAGGGTGATAGTCAAACCAGAAGAAGTGGATGATGATATGTCGGTTGTCCTTGCCAGAGATATCGCAAAAGAAATAGAAAAAGAAATGGAATACCCGGGACAGATAAAAGTAACAGTAATAAGAGAAAGCAGAGCTGTTGAGTATGCAAAATAGTTCTGATTTAAAAAAGTTCCTGGCTGAACTTAATATAAAGGAATCGCTAAACATTGAAGAAGATCTCGGCGACGGATATGTAAAGCTAAAAATTTCGGAAGCTGAAAGAAGGCAGGCGCTGCAGGATATAAACTGTGTGGAAGATATAATAGTCGAGCTCCTGAGAAACAGTAGAGATGCGGGCAGCAAAAATATATATATCGGAACAAAAAAAATAGAAGATAGGAGAAGAAAAATATATTTTATAGATGATGGATGTGGCATACCTCCAAAACTTCAAAATCTTATTTTTCAGTCAAGAGTTACTTCAAAGCTTGAAAACGGTATGAAGGATTCTTATGGCTTTCATGGCAGAGGAATGGCTTTATTTTCAATAAAGCTAAATGTGGATGAAATAAAAATAGTTTTTTCCGATGTGCTAAAAGGTGCATCGTTTTATCTTGATATAGATTTATTAAAAATCCCGGAAAAAAAAGACCAGTCCATTATGCCGCAGATTATTAAGGCGGATGGAGATTTAAATATAGTCGGTGGAGTAAATAATATAATAAAAACTATAATAGAATTTCAGCTTCAGAACAGAAATATAAATTTTTTTTATGGTAGCCCGATCCAGATACTCACCACCATGAGGGAAAACGCAAAAATAAATGATAAAAATTACCCGGATTTTGACAGCTGGGATAAACTTATTGATTATGTTAATAATAATGAAATAAAGGTTACCCATATACCTTCACTTACAAGTAACTATAATGTTATGGAAAAAATTGCAAAGAATATATTTAATATGGATATATCCACAAGAGGCATCCAGAGAATTATATATAATGAAATTAATAAACTTGAACCATTAACGCTCATTCAGGAAGATACACAGGAAGGCGAGGGCGGTTTTGAAAGAAAAACTAATAATCTATATGAAAATAGTTGCTACGAAAATAAACTGGAAAAAGGGGTGGATAAAAAGTTAAGACTTTACGATGAATCAAAACTTGCAAGCAGGTTTAAAGATGAAGAAATAAGATGTATAATTAGTGCTGCAGAAGAAAAAATAAGAGAATTAGGCAGTAAATATTTTATTACAACCGGTGAAAATATAGAATACAAAAAGGCAAATAATACTATAAAATTATCAATTGAATTAAAGCAAAAAGAGTAAAAAAATAATAGCATACAGATAATAAAATAATGGAAGAAAATATTAAATTATTAAAAGTTTCTTCAAAATCAAAACCCAACTCAGTAGCAGGTGCCATAGCAGGGATGGTCAGGAGTAACACAAAAGTTCAAATACAGACCATTGGTGCAGGAGCATTAAATCAGGCTATTAAAGGTATTGCCATTGCGCGTGGATTCATAGCCCCCACAGGTCAGGAATTAATATGCATACCATATTTTAAAGATATTGAAGTCAATGGGGAAGTAAAGACTGCTATCGTGCTTACTATTGAATCAAGATAAATTTATATTTATCATCATAAAAACAGCCTTTTAAATTTATATTTATTTAATATCATTTTAATTTAAGGGGACTTATACTCGTGAAAGCATATATTGAGACATTTGGATGTCAGATGAATGAAAGTGATTCGGAAAGAATATTATATCTTCTTGAAAATATGGGATACAGTAAAACCAGCGATATTTCTGATTCTGATATTATTATACTAAATACGTGTACTGTAAGAGAAAAAGCTAAAAACAGATTATATGGCCATATAGGAAATTTAAAGAAATTAAAGGATGAAAAAAAGGATGTTCTAATCTGTGTAGGTGGCTGTGCGTCCCAGGATTTAAAAGAAAAAATAATAGATGATTTTCCATTTGTCGATATTGTTTTTGGCACGATGAATATTCCTGAATTACCTAAACTTATAGAGAAAAGAATATCAACAGGTAAAAGAATATGTTCTATAAAAGAAGAGGGTTTTGATTATAATATTTTTAATGTAAGCAGAGCATGTAAATTTAAAGCACTTATACCTATAACCATAGGATGTGATAATTATTGTTCATACTGTATTGTTCCTTTTGTTAGAGGTCGCGAGAAATCAATTGAACCGGAAAAAATTATAAAAAATATTAGAGAACTTGCCGGAGAGGGTGTTTTAGAAATAACACTTCTCGGTCAAAATGTAAATTCTTATGGAAAAAATCTTGATAAACCCTGCACATTTTCAGAACTTCTTGAAAAGATATCAGAAATAGAGAATATAAAAAGGATAAGATTTATGACCTCTCATCCAAAGGATTTCTCAGATGAGCTTATTAATGTTATAAGGGAAAAGGATAATATTGTAAAACATATCCATCTGCCTCTTCAGGCAGGGTCAGATAAAATCTTAAAAGAAATGAATAGGGGCTATACAAGAGAAGATTATCTTAATATTGTAGAAAATATAAGAAATATAATTCCTGAATGTTCTATTACAACAGATATAATAGTAGGCTTTCCGGGAGAGGAAAGAAAAGATTTTCTGGATACCCTGGACATGATAGAAAGGGTCAGATTCAACAGAGCTTTTACATTTATATATTCTCCGAGGGCAGGAACAAAAGCGGCAGAATTGGAAGACAGAATCCAGCCTGCAGAGAAAAGAAAATGGTTTAAGGAATTGCTTGAAGTCCAGAACAGGATTTCATATGAAGAAAATAAAAAATTAGCTAATAAAAAGTTTGAAGTACTGGTTGAAGGTAAAAGTACCAAAGGTAATAATATGCTGGAAGGAAGAATGGAGAATAATGAGATTGTAAACTTTAAAGGGGATAAAAAACTTATTGGTAGCATTGTTCCGGTCACTATAACAGAAGCGAGGTCATTTTATCTTATGGGAGAATTATCTAATGAGAAATCTGCCAGGGAAAAACTTGTTATAGGGGCTGACTGAATAGGTAAATAAATTATGATAGAAATAGATGATACCAGAAAATCTGGATTTAAATATCTCAGAACGATACTTAAAAATTACAGAATAGACATTAACGGTCTTTCTGAATATCTGCGGGAATCTAAAAAAGTTATTGTTATATGTGGACCAACCTGCACAGGTAAAAGTAAAACAGGAATAGTTATAGCTGAGTTTCTTGAAACAGATATTATATCAATGGATTCCATGCAGGTTTATAGAGGAATGGATATAGGAACTGATAAATACGACACAGAAAGTCATAATATCAAACAATATATGGTAGATATATTTGACCCGGATCATATTATGAGTGTTGTTGAATTTAAAGAAATATGTGACAGAATAATAGAAGAAAAATTTTTTTCTTTAAATAAAACCCCGATTATGGTTGGAGGCTCTGGTCTTTATATAAGAAGTGTTGTAAAAGGAATTGATAAAGTACCCTGTGGAAGTAAGGAGTTAAGAGAAAAGCTAAAAGATGAAATAAGAAAAAATGGAACCCGCAAATACTATTTAAAACTTAAAGAAGTGGATAAAGAATACGCAGAAAAAATAAGCGAGAATGATTCAAGAAGAATTATAAGAGCACTTGAAGTTTATGAACTAACAGGTCTGCCTTTTTCTGATTTTCAAAGAATCTGGAAATATAAAGATAGTACTTATGATTCTATTTTAATTGGAATAAAAATGGAAAGAAGCAGGCTTTACAGTCTTATTGAAAAAAGGGTGGATGAAATGTTTGAAAGAGGCCTTTTAAATGAAGTAAAAGTGCTGGTTGATAAAGGATATGCAAACTGCCGTAGCCTGACTCAGGCTGTTGGATATAAAGAAGTACTGGATCATTTAGATGGAAAAATAACTCTGGAAGAGTGTATTAAAGAAGTTAAAAAAAATACACGAAAGCTGGCAAAAAAACAGATGACGTGGTTCAATTCTGAATCCAGTATTAATTGGATAACAGCTGATAATTATGATAACATTTTTAATCTGGTAGCAGATATTTTAAAAATAATTAATGACAGGTGTTTTGAATGAAAAAAATTGAGTTTTCAAAATTAAATGGTCAGGGTAATGATTTTATTATCATAGATGCTACAAAAAAAGAAGTCAGCTTATCTAAAAAACAAATTACTGAAATGTGCAACAGAAATTTTGGTATAGGTGCAGATGGACTTATACTTGTAAAAAAATCAAAAACATCTGATCTGAAGATGGATTATTATAATAAAGATGGCTCAGTAGCAGAAATGTGTGGCAATGGCATAAGATGTCTGGCAAGATTTGCATGGGAGAAAAAAATTGTTGGAAGCCAGAAAATAAATGTTGAAACCCTGGCAGGAGAAAAAGAAATTTTCATTGAGTGCCAGAACGGAAAAGTCCGGAATATAAAGGTTAATATGGGTACTCCTGAATTCAGACCACGGAAGATCCCTGTAGAAGTAAAAAATATGAATGAGGTTTTTAACTATAAAATAACCGCAGGTGCAAAAGATTTTTACATTAATTGTGTATCTATAGGAAATCCGCATTGTGTTATATTTCTTGAAAGCTATGCAAATCTTAAAAATTTCCCTGTATGTAAATATGGAAGGATAATTGAAAATATAAGTATCTTCCCCAATAAAACAAATGTTGAATTTGTAAAGATTAAAAATGATAATGAACTGAATATGAGGGTATGGGAAAGAGGGGTAGGGGAAACACTGGCGTGCGGAAGTGGTGCATGTGCTGCAGTTGTCTGCGCTATTAAATTAAAAAAAATAAATGTTGAAAAAAGTGGAGAAGTATATGTTAACCTTCCGGGAGGAAGACTAAATGTTTACTGGGAAAGCTTGCAATCAGATGTCTATCTGGAAGGGGAAGTAGGTTATAAATTTGATGGAATATATTTCTTATGAAATAAAAGTATAGTAAAATTTTATAAAATTTTATCCTGTACTTAACTAGACGTAGAGGGTAATAGCTCAAAAAATATACGGGCAAAATATATGGAAATGTACGGGTATGGGAAGTGGAAGTTCAGAAATATATAGTTTCTAAAAAATAATATTTTTAAAAGTCAAGCTATAAAGGAGAGGTATAAATGCGTTTTGAAGAATCAGAAAGGCTAAAGTCCATAAAACCATATTTATTTGCAGAGATTGAAAGGATTATAGATAGAAAAAAAGAAGAAGGGCTGGATGTAATAAGCCTTGGTATAGGAGACCCTGATATACCAACACCGCAGGATGTTATTGATACTCTTTGTATGGAAGCGAATAATCCAGAAAATCATAGATATCCTTCAAGTTATGGTTTAAAGATATTCAAAGAAGCAGTAGCAAAGTTTTATTATGAAAGGTTCAATGTAAAACTCGATCCAGATAAAGAAATTATACCACTGATGGGCTCAAAAGAAGGAATACCTGTTCTTTCATATACCTATATAAATCCCGGTGATTATGCGATAACTACAGATCCTTCATATATTGTATACAGGGTAAGCACAGGCTTTGCCGGGGGAAAAATATTTATGCTCCCGCTAAAAAAAGAAAACAATTTTCTGTTTGATCTTAACAGTATTAGTGAGGATGTTGTGAAGAAAGCGAAAGTTTTATTCTTTAATTACCCGAATAATCCGACGTCAGCTGTATGTGATATAAGTTTTTTTGAAGAAGTAGCTTCTTTTGCTTTTAAGAACAATATAATTGTCTGTCATGATAATGCATACTCTGATACGTACGCAGGAGACACTAAACCCGCAAGTTTTCTAAACGCCAGAAGAGCTTTGGATACCGGAGTAGAAATAAATTCATTTTCAAAGACTTTTAATATGACAGGGTGGAGAATAGGATATGCAGTCGGTAATCCGGAGATTGTCGCAAGCATGGGCAAATACAAAACAAATGTTGATTCAGGGGTGTTTAATGCAATCCAGTATGCAGCTGCAAAGGCTTTTGATAATTATGAAAAATATGTTTCTTACAATAATGAGATTTATAACAATAGAAGAATAACTGTTAAAAAAGCTCTTGATAGTATGGGAATTGATTATTATGATTCTAATGCTACTATATATGTATGGGCTGAAGTTCCGGAGGGATTTACGTCAGAGTCTTTTTCAAAAATGGTGCTGGAAAAAGCTAATGTTGTTGTAACCCCGGGTAACGAATTCGGTAAATATGGAGAAGGCTATTTTAGAATTTCTCTGACCATTAGTGATGACAGATTGGAAGAGGCCTTAAACAGAATGATAAATATTTTATAAAACACTGAATATATATTTAAATGTATTTTAATGAAACTGTAAGTAAAAAGAATTTCTTAAATATTTTTCAGAAATAAAGGGCAGTTTTAAAGAGTTTTTGAGTAATCAAGATGTGAGTATTTTTTAAAAAGTTTATAATTTATGACAAAAGAAAAGACATTATTAATTTTTACAAGTTTTAATAGGTTTAAGACAAATAAAAAAGAAAATTTAGAATATCCGGAATATACACCATCAACATCAGGAATAATACCGGCTGAAAAAGACGGGAACGTGGAAGAGTTAAAAAATCTTACCGAAAGTGCCGGTGCAGAAGTGATAGATGTTCTTTACTGTAAACAGGAAAAACCTGATCCAGGGTATTTTATAAGCAGGGGAAAGCTTGAAGAAGCGATAATGATTGTAAACAGTAAAGATATTGAACTTGTAGTTTTTGATGACGAAATAACCCCCTCACAACAGAGAAACCTTCAATCAAAATTAAAAACAAAAGTAATAGACAGAACTGCATTAATACTTGATATCTTTGCACAGAGAGCGCATACCAGTGAAGGTAAGTTACAGGTTGAACTGGCTCAATTAAATTATCTTCTGCCACGATTAACAGGAAAAGGAGTGGAATTGTCAAGACTGGGTGGTGGTATTGGCACAAGGGGTCCCGGTGAAACAAAGCTTGAGGTTGACAGAAGAAAAATTAGAAAAAGAATAGGCCAGCTTAAAAGGAAAATAAATCAGATAGGTGTTCAAAGGGATGTACAGCGAAAAAAGAGGGATGAAAATGTTTTTAAAATAGCACTGGCAGGCTATACAAATAGCGGTAAAACAACTCTTCTCAATGCAACCACAGATGCAAATGCCTATGTAGAGGACCGCCTCTTTTCTACTCTTGATTCAACAACAAGAAAAATAAATATTTCGCCAAATTACAATGTCTTAATATCTGATACAGTTGGTTTTATAGAAAAATTGCCCCATCAGTTAATAGCATCATTTAAATCAACGCTTGAGGAAGTTAAGAGGGCAGATTTGCTTCTAATTGTTGTAGATATAAGTAAACCGGATTTTGAGAGCAATATTTTAAGTGTGAAAGATATCTTAAAAGAAATTGATGCAGATAAAATACCATCGCTGCTGGTATTTAACAAAATAGATAAAGTAAACTCCAAAAGACTTGATAATCTGAAGATAAAATATAAAGATGCTGTGTTTATCTCTGCTTTAAAGAAAGCAGGAATATCTGATCTGTATTCAAGAATAAGGGATATAATTAATAAACAATATATTGATGTAATAGTAAAAGTCCCGTATAGTGACGTCAAGATTTTGTCTTTTATATATAATAATTGTTATGTTAAAAAACGCAGAGATATAGAAAATAATGCTATTTTAAATATCAATGTAAATTTGAAATATACTGCTGCTTTATCAGAATATATATACAGAGAGGCAAAGAGAAATAAGAAAAGAGAGCAGAAGGAGTATGAGGAGCAGGGGAGAGAGAGTAGCAGGGAAGTTAGCAATGTTTAGAAATATTTTCTAATAACTCCGATTACTTTTCCTATTATTTTTACATCATCCAGTATAATAGGGTCCATATAGTCATTCTCTGGCATTAGTTTTATTTTTTTGTCAGTTTTAAAAAATCTTTTTACTGTTGCTTCGTTATCAATGAGTGCTACTATTATTTCTCCGTTTATGGCACTTTCCTGTTTTCTTACGACGATATAGTCTCTATCAAGTATACCAGCATTGACCATACTGTCTCCTCTTACACGCAGAATAAATACTTCTTTTTTGCCCCTGACAAAGTCATCGGTAAGGGGAAAATAATCTTCTATATTTTCTTCTGCAAGAATTGGCCTGCCAGCTGCTATTCTTCCAACAACCGGAACATATACCATATTTTCATGTCCGCTGTCAGATACTTTATCGTAGTCTGTAAGTATAGAGATAGCACGGGGTTTTGATTGATTTCTTTTTAAATATCCTTTTTCTTCCAGTTTTTTTAGATGGGAATGTACGGTTGCTGATGAACTTAGATTGACAGCCTTCGCTATTTCTCTTACCGAGGGTGGGTACCCTGATTCTTTTATTTTTTTATTAATAAATTCTAGAATGTCTTTCTGCCTGGGACTTAAATTTTCATCCATAATTTGTTACCAGTAGTTATTAATAGATACTATTCTATAAAATTTAATAAAAACTTTTTTATTTCTTATATTCTAGCAGAAAAACGGGCACATAGCAAACATAAGTTCGTCTTATAACAATAATTTAATATTGTAATATTTTAATATTGTAACACTATAATAATATGTAGATTTTTGGAATTATAAAAAAGCTAAAGTTTTAAAAAGCTCAATCTTCCTCTTTTTTAATCCACGTCATCATCTTTCTGAGTTCTTTTCCTACTTTTTCTATAAGATGGTTTTCCTCTGCTTTTTTAATTGCGTTATATACAGGTCTTCCGGCTTGATTTTCAAGAATCCACTCTCTGGCAAATGAACCGCTCTGAATATCTGCAAGTAAATTTTTCATGTTTTTTCTTGTTTCCTCTGTAATTATTAACTTGCCTTTAACCATATCACCATATTCTGCTGTGTCGCTTATAGAGTATCTCATCCAGGATATACCGCCCTCATATATTAAATCTACTATTAATTTTAATTCGCTTAGTACTTCAAAATAAGCTATTTCAGGTTGATAACCTGCCTCTACAAGGGTATCAAATCCTGCTCTTATGAGTTCAGTTGTTCCACCACACAGGACTGCCTGCTCACCAAAAAGATCTGTTTCTGTTTCTTCCTTAAATGTTGTTTTTATTATTCCCACTCTTCCTGCACCAAGTGCTTTTGAATAGGCAAGACAATAGTTCCAGGCATTTTTTGAATAATCCTGATGAACCGCAATAATTACCGGGACGCCGCTATTTTCTCTGTACATTCTTCTTACAATATGACCCGGGCCTTTTGGTGCTATCATGATAACATCAATATTTTCTGCCGGGATAATCTGATTAAAATGAATATTAAAACCATGTGCGAAGCAGAGTACATCGCCTTCTTTAAGATTTGGTTCTATGTACTTATAATAAATATCTTTCTGTACAGTATCCGGTACAAGTACCATTATTATATCAGCCAGTTTTGCAGCCTCATCAGTGGTATAAACTTCGAAACCCTTATCCATTGCCAGTTTCCATGGTTTGCTTCCTTCAATTTCTCCTACTATTACATCCATTCCACTGTCTCTTAGATTTTGCGCATGTGCATGTCCCTGGCTTCCATATCCTATGATGGCTATTTTCTTACCATTAAGAATACCCATATCAATATCTTTGTCATAGTAAATTTCTGCCATTGTTCCTCCTTTAAAATTCCCCTTTTAATATAAATAATTTATAATTTCAATAATAACCATTTTAATTGTTCCCGGTCCTGTAAACTAGCAGGAAGAAACGACTTATCTAAAATTTTGCTGATTATTCTAACATTCTAACAAATAACATAAAAAAGTTATATAGAAAATTAATGTTTTACCAGAAATTTTAAGGATTTTTATATTCCTTATTATTATTATTTCTCTTTATTTAAATTATTTACTCAAATAGATTATCTTTCCGGAACACAGGTAGTCGTACAGGTATTTATCTAATAATGTGAGAAAAAAGATAAACATATATATGTCCTACAGATGAATCTTGAGAAATATAATATTACCTTTAATAATATTCCCTTTACTTTTGCTATTGACACGAACATATGTTTGGGTATATTATTAATACGAACATATGTTTGGTCATATACTACTAATAAAATTAATAAAAGTTAATGCCGGTTTATGAGTATGTAAGAGAGAAGGTATAAATGGAAATGATAAAAATAAAATTTAAAAAAATTTTTCTTTATATTCTGATAATATTTGTATCTTTTCTTGTAATAACTGCTTTTTATTTTAACAGATATAAATTTAGTGGTGTAAATACCATAAAATATAAAATGATAAGCATTGAGCACGAAACAGATATAAATGAGATTGCATTAAAATTCTCTGATAATACAACAAGATCAAAATTTATAAGTGAAGTGGAAAAGATAAATAATATGGATTCTTTAGAATATATTCCCGGGAATTCTGTTCTTATTGTTCCTATATTAGAATATGAATAGTATAATGTAATTCAATTTTTCTGTTTAGTTTATTATTTTGAGCTTATCTGTCAAATAAATTTGTTGCATAATTTAGAAAGAGCGTAATTTGCTTTATAATTAATAATACTATTATTTAAATCCTATTATTTGTTTATTTTTACAAAGAGTTAAATGGTAACACTAAAGATAAAGTTGCTTGATAAGACAATCCCCATGCCTGCATATGCCCATAGCGGAGATGCAGGCCTTGATTTATACAGTGCTATTGATTGTGAATTAAAGCCTTTTGAGAGAAAAAAAATACCAACAGGAATTAAAGTTTCAATACCTGAAGGATATGCTGGTTTCTTACAGCCACGATCAGGATTGGCTTTTAAAAATGGGATCGGAATTGTTAATTCGCCGGGCCTTATTGATTCCGGATACAGGGGTGAAGTATGTGTTATTCTTATTAACTATGACCCGGTCAGTACTTTTAATATAAAAAAAGGTGATAAAATCTGCCAGATGGTTATAAAAAAAATTGAAAATGTTAGTCTGGAGGTAGTTGAAGAACTTGATGAAACCGATAGGGGAGAAGGTGGATTTGGAAGCTCTGATAAGTAGAGCTCTGTAT
>JAQVHC010000069.1 GCA_028696435.1 Actinomycetota bacterium
TTTGATAACAGTCTTAAAATCATTACAAAATGAGAGCCTTGCAACTGAATAATATGCATCAGCTTTGCTACTCCCCTCAAATATTTTTACCTGAGCTCTTTTAAAAAGCTTGCTTGTCTCACATTTATAATTTTCTGAAATATAATTTAACGCTTCATCTAAACTCAGACCGGCTTTTATCAGCGAAGATAGGATATCTATTACATCAGGGAGTTCACTCTGTATTTTTCTGCTCTTTGTAGTAATCTTACTTTTTATAATTTGGGGAGGCAGAAAGTATATAATTACAGCACCGATAAGCGCATGGTAGATTAGATTCTTTTTCCATAAAAAGCCGAACACTACTAAAAATATTAAGAAACTTATTGAAGAAATAATTCTTAATAAAAATAAACCCTCTATAGATTTTACTCTGACTCCAAAAATATTAACGCTACCCTCTTCCTCAAACAAAAGTTTTATATCATCATCTAACCCGGCTTTATTAAATTTACTAATGGCATCTTCAGCCCGGCTCTCTAACGTATCAAAAACCAAACGAGCATCTTTATAATTAAAATTTATAAGAAATAAAAACATGAAAACTGAAATTAGAATGGCGATTAAAATAATTATTAAATTCATTTAATTACTCTATTACCCCCATAATAATTAATAAGTCTATTTATTATAAAAAACCCTACTACATTACTGAGCAAAACATATATAAGAATAAGAATTCCTGTCCCCGTAAATAAAACATTTATAATATTTTTATTAATTAAAATAATTACAATTATTGAAATTATGGGTATTAAAGTTATCAAATATGACGTATAGCGAGGGCCAGAGCTTAAAATTTTAATATATCTTTCCATATTCTTCTTTTCCCTTATATATTCAACCTGATCTTTTAGAAATTCTATTAAATCCACTCCCTTATCATTTGCAGCAATAAGACCGATGAGAACTACTTCAATTAAGGGGCTACTGTTCCTTGTAATCATATTTTTTAAAGCTTCATTTAATAACAAGCCTTTCCGGGTATCATTTAGTACTAATTCAAATTCTCTCTTTAAAGGATATTCTGTATCCTCCAGAGTTTTTTGTATGCAGTTTAAAATATTAGGATTTCCATATAAATAGCCAGTCAAATCTAATAAAAATTGTTCAAGTTGTTCTTCTTTCTTAATATTTTCTCTTTTTCTTCTTAAATTAATATAAATAAAAAATATAAATATACTTACAATTAGCAGCAATATTGAAAAAATAAGACCGATTTTAAAAAACAAACCTGCAAAGAAAATAAGAGAAAACAATACAGAAATTAAAATTAAAAATTCACCTGCATCCAGACTCAAATTGTTCCTGTTAATCCAGATTGTAATTTTATCCATAAAATTATGCGTTTGATTATCTTTAATTACTAAATTTGAGTTACCGGATACTCTGAGAATTCTGTTAACAATATTTTTCTGCCTGTCAATAATAAAAATTGCTACTGCGCTGAATATGTACAGCAATCCCAGCCCGACACATATAGAAATTATTACAGATACTCTAATTTATAATCACCTCTTTCGCCAAGATTACTATCAATCAATAAAAACTCCTTTAACCTCCGGCTGCATATGTTTAAATTCCCATCTTTCTCACAATCCAAAAATAAAATTACATCAATTGCTCTTGATATCATTCTTTTTGCAACATAATTACTTATGTTAGCTTTATACTCCATTACCAGTGTCTCCAGTCTTAGAAAAGCATCAAAAGCAGAATCTGCATGAATGGTTGTAAAACTTCCTCTATGACCTGTGTTTAATGCCTGCAGCATCTGGTACGCTGACATTGAGTCTCTCACCTCACCGACTATAATCCTGTCTGCTTTCATTCTTAATGTTTCAAATATTAGTCTGTCCTGATTAATCTCATTGTCATACTCTCTCGATTTTACCCTCGTATACAACATTCTTACGTAAGGATGTTCTTTAAGTTTTATTTCTGGAACATCCTGAATAATATTAATAAATTCATTTTTTGGAATTAACTTCGCCAGCGTATTAAGTAGAGTAGTTTTCCCGGAACCCATAGAGCCTGCAATTAGAATGTTTTTCTTGTTATTTACTGATTCTTTTAAAATATCATAGTGTTTTTTAGTGAACATATTTAATCTTAACAGGTCATCTAATTCAAAATCTATGCAATTAAAAACCCTTATTGAAATATATACTCTGTCCGAAACGGGAGGAATAACAATTGAACACCTGCTACCATCGTAAAGTTCTGTGTTTAAGAACGGAACCCTCTGATCAACTGTTTTACCGGAGTAACTTTTTATTCTATCTATTATAAGATATACCTCATCAATAT
The DNA here is from genome assembly GCA_028696435.1 of Actinomycetota bacterium. Lineage (GTDB taxonomy): Bacteria > Actinomycetota > Humimicrobiia > Humimicrobiales > Humimicrobiaceae > JAQVEM01. The sequence goes on from JAQVHC010000069.1 coordinate 2,350, forward strand.
TAGCAAAAACTCTACCAAGGTATTCTTTTACTCCATTTCTTATTATTACCATTTCGACATCCTGAACAAAAATATCGGTTACTTCTTTATCCTGGATGAATTTTTCCAGCACTCCCAATCCGAAGACTTCTGAGAATAATTCATTTATTAATTCATCCTCAATATCAAAATCAAAATATGCATATTTTTTCTCAATTTCCTCTTTTAAAAGCATATACAGCTTGTCCTTAAAATAATCTCTGTTTGAGAAATTATCATTTACAAAAAAATTGCCGTTCTTAATTTTCTCCTTAACTGAACCTATTAATTCTTTCCCATCTTCTCTGCTTAACTTTTTCCCCTCATAAAGTCTATCTTTTAACATTGCTCCTGGTTTCCTCACATATCATTTGTGAAATTTTACCTATATCCTTGAAAAAATTTGTATTTAAAATATTAACTTTATTAAACATAAATTTGCTCTTGTTGAATTTATTATCAAATCTTATAAAAGCATAAACAGGTATTTTAATAACTTTTGAGATATCAAAAACTTTAAAAAAATATATAAATTTCTTTTTATTTATTATCAGCTTAATTTTTGACTCATTTATTGAAAACTTCTTTACAAGAATTTCAATCAAATTTGAAACACGCGCAATGCTTTCAACAGAATACTCACTTATTACAAAGACTTCATTTGAAATTTTAAGAACATCCAGAATAAGACCATTTATAACTGTTTGCGTATCTACAATAGTGTATTCATAATCCATAGAAACATAATCTATCAAGTTATTGACAGCTCCTTTTTTAACATTTTCAGCAAGAAGAGGGTCGGGTATACCCTTCAATACATCCATATTTTTGCATATATTTTTAGTAAATTCGTTATACTTTTCAGGAAATCTGAGTGCAAGTTCCAGGGATTTATCTTTTTCTACATCAAATAAAACTCCAAAATCTCCCGGAGAGCTATCAAGTTCCATTAATAGTGTTTTATTTCCCGCTATTTGTGATAGAAATAATGCAAGAGTTATAGCAATAGAAGTCTTACCAGCACCACCTTTATTGGACAGGATTGTAATAATTATATTCTTTTTAGTGTAATTCTGCTGGTTCTCAATATTTTTAGTGGCTACATGTTTTGGCTCTGCGCCAGCAGGACTTTTACAAATAACAGTATTTTTATTTTTATTTTCTAAATTAATAAAAGTTTCCATCATTAAAAGAGAATAATAGCTGGATATTAATTAGCGGGCATTGATTAGATGCCCTCCACTATAATTTTATAATCATCATTTTTGGTCAGCCTTGCAATAAAAGGAGCTTCTTTGATATTACATTTCAGGTAAATACTGGTAACAACACTATTACTTAGAAAATTGTTTTTATCGTTACCCAGAACATCTTTTTCGATACATATTATTTCAAGATTTCTCACTATAACCTGGCCATTAACCAGTATTATATTTTCAGACAATTTAAGTGTTGCATTATCAATATAATCACCATTTATTAAAAAGCTATTATTATCGCCACCCATGTTTTCGTTTTTTATATTTTCGCTTTTTATATCGCCATTGTTTACATCCGCACTACTTACATCCTCATTACTTATGTCCTCACTACTTATATTTTTGCTATCTGTATTCTCACTACTTGCATAATTTTCGTTATCTTCTTTATTACCTTCTCTTTTCTGCTCACTTACTTGATTAAAAAATATACTGTTATTAATACTACTAATGACACCGGTGTCTGAAAGACCTCTATAATCCACATATATTAAATCTTTGTCATATACGGTTGATACTATAGATATGCAATCACCGGTCTTTAACTCCTCCAGCACAGGTTCTGTGTATTGCACATTAACTGTTATTAAAACATCACCATCTGATAGATTGTCGAAAATGCGAGGTTCAGCTTTTTCTTTATCAAACATATCGCCGGAAATATAATCATCTTTTCTTCTTTCAATATTAATAACTTTGCCGGCTATTTCTCCCTTATCTGTCAAATAGTTTTCAGGTAATGAATTATTATAATATTCTTTAAATTCCAGGTCCTCTTCACTAACCTTTTCGCCAGCATTAATATTTCTGGATGCAACAATTATCTCTTTCTTATCCAGATAGTTATTAAGTAATAAATAAAACGCCAGTCCTATAATAACTGAGCCTGTTATTGCAAGTATTAAATATTTGCTGTAATATCTCTTCCCCATTGCATTAGTCCTTTTAGTCGCAGGTTAATAAATTAAATATTCTCTCTGCCAGGTGATTGAAACTTTTAATGTTGCTAAAATTAAAATTTAAAAATTCTGTCTTTCCTCTTAAAATTTCACTTTCATCTATAAATACAAAATCCTTTAAATTAAAAAAGCTTCCAATATTATTTTTAAGCAGTCCTGACCCATTTGCCCTGCTATATTTGTTTATAATTAACAGTTTTTCCATGTCATCGTAAAAAAATCTATTATTTATCTCTATAAGCCTGCCAATGCTTCCGGGAGTATCATCGGACACCATTATCAGTAAATCAGCCAGATCTATTACTCCAAGTAATGAGTCATCAAACTTATTGGGTAAATCAAATATTATTAAATGATATTTTTTTCTGGCAACATCGGCCAGACAATAAATATCCTGCAAATCTATATTCATGGACATTTCATATGTTGGCGGAGCCTGCAATACATCCAGATTTTCCCTGACCTTTATCACTGAATTTCTTAGAGAATCTCTATTATAGCCATCAACAAAATTCAAAATATTCGGTGATTTTGGGATACCGAGATAGTAACTTATATCTCCCCCTCCCTCAGAAAAATTAAGATCGACCAGCAACGTATTAATTTTTTTAAGCATAAAAGCCAGAAAAATTGAAATTGTAGTGCTTCCTACTCCGCCTTTTGCTCTGGATAACACAATCACCTTTTGTTTTATGGTTTTGATACTCATATTTTTTAAATCATTTTCCGTCATTAAATCTCTATCACTATAAAATTTTACATAACTCCTTTTAGAATCTGACCCGGGAACTCCCGGATATTCAATATCATCTTTACATTCATTTTTTATTTCATCATTTTTCTCTTTATTCACGGATGGGTTTATATTACTTAAATTATTAACAAAATTTTGAGAAGCATCTTTATCTGTCTCTTTACCCATCTCCTCTTCCACCTCTCTGCTGCATACCAGTTTATTTTTCTCTTCTGCTTCGATTTCGGTTTTAGAATTATTTTCTCTAATCCCTTTATCCTTTTTATTATTCTCAGGGTTCTGATACAAAGTTATCCTCCTGCTGACATCTGGCTTTAATAAGCCTCTGACACATTTTTTAAAGCCGAATCGCCTGTTTTTCCTGTCCGCAGATTTCCTATCCGCCTCTCTCAATATTATATTTTCAACCTCATCCTCATTTATAGGCAGGCTAATATCTTTCCCCAGAATATAAACACTGATATCCTTCCTGGTGGCTTTTTCTATAATTTCAGGTAAATTAGAGATTTTTCTGCTTATAATAATTAAACCAATCTTTTCATACTCCAGAATAAAGCTTACAGCAAAATAACTGCTTAAATTTATGAAATTGAACCTGTCACCTAGCTTATTTAACTTCTGGAATTTTTTAAATGTAGCAGTATCTCTATCAGCTACAATCACGTTGAAAGAATTTATGCTTTTATTTATTTCACTATTAAGTTTAGCGTATATACTCATAAATGTTTATAAGTAATTGCATAATATAAAGAAATTTGTTTTAATAGAATAAAATATATTGATAGCTATGTCAATACTATTTCTATACACATTTTATACTATATAAAAATATACATATAGTATATAATTATAGATTATGCCTGAACATAAATTTAAATGTACAATTTAAATAACCTTTTAGAAAAGGAGTTTTTATGGAACATATAATAGGAATCACAAATGCCAGAAATAATATCAAGGAAATAGTAGATGCAATATCTGATAAGAATGATACGTACATTATCACAAGAGGTTGTGTTCCTGAAGCAGTGATTATATCTTACAAAAGATATATAGAACAAAAGAATCTTCTAAAAATTGTTGAAGAACTCAAATATGAAAAATCAATAAAAAAATCACAGCTTCAGTTTAAGAAATGGCTGGACCAGAAAGGTTTTGATACAAGCAGAATATCTGAAGAAGAAATTGGAGATATGATTAAAAATCTGCAGATTAATAATAATGCTGGTTCTTAGCAGAAGTTCT
>JAQVHC010000070.1 GCA_028696435.1 Actinomycetota bacterium
AACACCGGAAAGAATTTTAATCTTATCTTCAGCTTCAGGATTTATAAGACAGGAACAGGGTTCAGGAAAATCCGCTATTACTATACTTTCACCTTCATGAGGGATACTCTGCCATATCCTTTCAGTAATAAAGGGCATAAAGGGATGCAGCGCTTTAAGATAATTCTCAAGAACATACCACAACATAAATATTGCATTTTTTTTATCTTCCGCATCTTCCTCTGAATAAATCCTGACTTTTGCTGATTCAATATACCAATCACAGTAATCATTCCAGAAAAAGTTTTCAAGCAGCTTTGATGCAAAGGAAAAATTATATTTTGCCAGATATTTTTCAACTCCTTTAATCATTCTGCCTAATCGTGACATTATCCACCTGTCCCATAGATTAAGGCTTAACTGCTCCGGCTTTAATTCTTTAAAATTTATTTCCGGGTCAAGGTTTGATAGGACAAATTTTGAACCATTCCACAATTTATTTGCGAAATTTCTCATTCCTTCTATTTTTTCATCACCAAGCATTAAATTTCTACCCGGAGTTGTTAGTGACGCCAGAGTAAATCTCAGAACATCTGCACCATTTTTTTCAATTATATCCATAGGGTCTATAACATTACCCATGGATTTACTCATCTTTCGACCATATTCATCATTTACAAGTGGATTTATAAAAACTTCTTTAAACGGGATATCCTTCATAAAATACAGACTCATCATAATCATTCTTGCTACCCAGAAGAAAATAATATCATGACCGGTCACAAGTGTATCTGTAGGAAAAAAGTATTTTAAATCTTCAGTGTCTTCGGGCCAGCCAAAAACTGCAAATGGCCAGAGACAGGAGCTAAACCATGTATCAAGGACATCTTTGTCCTGTTCAAAATTGCTTCCAGCACATTTCGGGCAGCTCTGAGGATTTTCTTCGCTAACTAACATCTCCCTGCAATCCTTACAATACCATACAGGAATTCTGTGTCCCCACCATAACTGGCGGGATATACACCAGTCTTTTATATTTTCCATCCAGTCAAAATATATCTTTTCCCACTTATCCGGTATTATTTTCACTCTTCCATCTTTTACTGCTTCAATAGCCGGACCGGCAAGTTTCTTCATTGATACAAACCATTGTAGTGAAATCCTTGGCTCAACCGTTGTGCCGCACCTGGAACAGTTTCCTACTGATGATACATGTATATTTTTGCCTGCAAGATATCCAAGAGCTTCCAGATCTTCAAGTATTTTTTGCCTTGCTGTGTAGCGGTCCATACCCTTATATTTACCCGCGTTAGAGTTCAGGGTTGCATCTTCTTCAAATATATTTATTTCCTCTAACCCATGCCTTTTACCAATTTCAAAATCATTGGGATCGTGGGCCGGAGTAACCTTCACTGCCCCGGTTCCAAATTCCATATCTACAAAATTATCTTCTATAATTGGAATCTTCCGTTCCATAAGCGGCAGCAATACATATCTGCCTTTATATTTCTCATATCTCTTATCAAGAGGATTAATAGCTACTGCCGTATCACCCAGCATGGTTTCTGGTCTCGTGGTTGAAACAATTATAAATTCATCTGCGGACGGCATGTCTGTTTCAGAATCGATCAAAGGGTATTTTATATCCCACAGGTTTCCTTCCTTTTCTACGTGCGTAACTTCAATATCTGAAATCGCAGTCCGACACCTCGGACACCAGTTAACCATGTAATTCCCTCTATAGATCAATCCATCCCTGTACAGTGTAACAAATTCTTTTGTTACTGCTTTTACATATCTTTCATCAAGTGTAAATCTCTGCCTGTCCCAATCGCATGAACATCCAAGTGATTTCAATTGATTTATAATCCTGTTACCATATTTATCCTTCCAGGCCCATACATATTCAACAAACTTTTCTCTTCCCAGCATAAACCTGTTTATATTTTTCTTTTCCAGTTCTCTTTCTACTACATTCTGTGTTGCAATTCCTGCGTGGTCTGTGCCAGGAACCCAGGTAGTATTATACCCCTTCATTCTTCTATATCTTACGATTATGTCCTGCAGAGTATTATTTAGAGCATGTCCGATATGGAGATGGCCGGTTATATTGGGAGGTGGTATCACCATACTGAATGGAGTTTTTGATTTATCTATCTTTGCAGAAAAATACTTTTTTTTTAGCCAGTAACTATAAATTTCCTCTTCAAATAATGCGGGGTCATACTTATCTTCAATTCCATCAAACATTTTAGGCTGATTTTTCTTCATTTTCTAAAAATATTTTTTTACTTGACTCGCTCAACAATTCGGGTTCAATTTTTTTCTCAACAACTTCCTTTGTTATAATGCATTTGCTGATATCTCTGCGGTCTGGAATTTCAAACATTACATTTAGCATAACCTCTTCCATAACCGCACGCAGCCCCCTTGCTCCAGTGCCTCTTTCTATAGCCAGCTTTACAATTTCTTTCAGAGCATCTTCTTCAAATTCAAGTTCAACATTATCCATTTTAAACATCTTCTTGTATTGCTTTATCAGTGAGTTTTTGGGCTCTATAAGGATTCTTATTAAATCATCCCCGGTAAGATTTGATAGAGTGCTCACAACAGGGAGTCTTCCTATAAGTTCTGGAATTAAACCATACTTTAACAAATCTCCGGGCATAACCTGTGGAAGAAGTTTATCAGTCTTATCAAATTTTGACGGAATACTTCTCGAGACAAAACCAACACTGCTTTCATTTATCCTTTTTTCAATTATTTCCTCAAGGCCGCTGAATGAACCCCCGCAAATAAAAAGGATGTTTTCTGTGTTAATTTGTATAAAATCCTGATGGGGATGTTTTCTACCACCCTGTGGTGGGACATTGGCTTCTGTTCCCTCAAGAATTTTAAGCAGAGCCTGTTGCACACCTTCTCCTGATACATCTCTCGTAATTGACGGATTTTCGGATTTACGACTGATTTTATCTATTTCATCCAGATAAATGATTCCTGTTTCAGCCTTTTTAATATCATAATCCGCTGCCTGTATCAATCTCAGTAATATATTTTCAACATCTTCCCCGACATACCCTGCTTCGGTAAGCGATGTTGCATCCGCAATACAAAACGGAACATTCAATATTTTTGCCAGAGTCCGGGCAAGAAGAGTCTTGCCACAGCCTGTTGGTCCTATCAGTAGAATATTGCTTTTCTGTAATTCTGTATCATCCTGAGCAGTTTTGTCTTCGTATTTTATTCTCTTGTAATGATTATATACTGCTACAGATAGTACCTTTTTTGCTCTTTCCTGGCCTACCACATACTCATTTAAAATAGAGTAAATTTTTTTTGGCTTTGGTAGATTTTTAAAATCAACTTTCCTCTGCTCTCTTAATTCTTCATCAATAATCTCATTGCAGAGGTCCACGCATTCATTACATATATAAACTCCGGGACCTGCAATGAGCTTTTTTACCTGATTCTGTGATTTACCACAAAAGGAACACATAAAAAAATTATCTTTTTTATCTTTCTCTATTCCATCTAAAGACAAATCTATACACACTCCTTGTTAATACTATTAAAATATATAAATTGTTGTTTCAAGCTTTGTTATTATTTTTATATGCCTCGTATCCTATTAGTATAATATTTATGAGTATTTTTAAACTCACAAATATTCTTACTTAAATTTTTTAAATTTTTACTTATATAAATGAATAAATTACTAAATACCAGCAGCTATTATTTCTTATATATTACCTCATCTACTATTCCGTATTTTTTTGCTTCTTCAGCACTTAGTATAAAATCCCTTTCAGTATCCTTTTCTACTTTTTTTACATCCTGGCCGGTATGCTTTGCAATTATTTCATTAAGGAGAGCTCTTATTCTTAACATTTCCTTTGCATGGATTTCAACATCAAGTGTAGTCCCCGATACTCCCCCGGATGGCTGATGAAGCATAACCCTGGAGTTTGGCAGTGCAAATCTTTTACCTTTTTCTCCTGCCAGGAGCAATATAGCAGCAGCGCTCGCAGCCTGGCCAATGCAGATAGTAGATACCGGTGATTTTATAAACTGCATTGTGTCATAAACCGCAAGGGCGGAAGTTACAATTCCACCAGGACTGTTTATATAAAGCTGAATATCTTTTTCCGGGTCTTCTGCTTCCAGATGAAGCATCTGCGCCATTACAACATTTGCTACATTATCATCTATAGCAACACCTAAAAAGATGATTCTTTCTTTTAGCAGTCTGGAATATATATCATAAGAACGTTCCCCCCTGCTGGTCTGCTCTATTACCATTGGAATTAAATATTCATTATGCATTTTAACCTCAACCTTTTTCTCTTTTTATCCTTAACTTTTCACTATGAACCGTGTGTCCAGAGTTTTTTACTCTGGCTTTTATTTTGTGTCACATCATTGTCCGGTGTATATATTTCTTTTTTATCCTTTTCTTCACTGCTATTACTATTTATATCTTTATCTTTTACTTCTTCTACCACATTTGCACTATCTATAAGCAAATCAATTATTTTCCTTCTTCTAATATCACCAACAAGCATTTCCTTGCCGTCAGCACTTTCAAAAAATTCCTCAATTTTTTTGATGTCCTCTTCTTTATCATAACTGCTTATAATATTATCTTTTTCTTTCTTTATTTCCTCCTCTGAGGGTTCTATTCTCTTCTTTTCCGCTTTTTCAAGAGCTTTAAAGATCAAATATTCTTTTATCTCTTTTTCAGCCCTCTTTCTAATCTCTTCATCAAACTGGCTTTCTGTAATATTAATCATTTTAAGGTAATCTTCCCTTGTTATCTTCTGATTCTTTAAGTTTTCGTCTATCTCATCACTGAGCTGCTTCATCCTTCTAGTAATCATTATCTCCGGGACGTCGGTCTTCATGTTATTCATAATATGTTCAAAGACTTCCTCTATTATTTTTGTCCTTCTAAAATCTTCTTTCTGCTCAATTATTTTCCCTTTTACATAGCTTTTAAAATCATCCGCATCTTTAAAATCACCGAGATCCTTTAAAAAGCCCTCATCCAGTTCGGGCAGGACCTTTCTTTTTATTTCTTTTATGAAAATTTTAAAAGTTGCCTGTTTACCGGATAGTTCTCTGTTCCCGATATTATCTGGCAATGTCAGGGTTACGGTTTTACTGTCACCTGTTTTCATACCAATAAGTGAATCCTCAAATTCAGGAAATAAAGTATTTGAACCAACTTCTAATAGGTAGTCCTCTGCGCTGCCTCCTTCAAATTCTTTTCCATCAATTTCCCCGGTAAAATCCAGGGTAACATAATCACCTTTTAATACTCCCCTGTCAGTTAAAACCGGTTCAAGTGTAGCAAAACTATTCCTTATATTATCTATCTGTCGTTCCAGTTCTTCATCAGACACTTCAGTGGAAAAGCCTGTGACCTTTATACCTCTGTACTGCGGGAGATCTATCTCGGGTTCAAGCTCCACCTCAATCTCAAATCCCAGAGGTGATTCTTCCTCAAGCCGGGTTATTTTTATTTTGGGATAGTCTATTGGGTCCAATTTAGATTCTGATATTATATCTGGATATAATTCAGAAATAGAAAGACTCGCGGCTTCATTAAGTACATAGTCCCTGCCAAAATTTGCATCTATTATCTGGTATGGAATCTTACCTTTTCTAAAACCGGGAATATTAGCTTTGCTTGATATTTCTTTGTAAGCTTTACCGATATTTTTCTTTAAAAAGTTATTTGATATTTCAACATCTAATTTAACCTTATTCAAATCTATTTTTTCCTGGCTTTTTATCTTAAAACCCAAACAAATTCCCCCTTAAACAGTCATCTCTAATAATAGATAACTAACATTTATATTTTAACATTAAGACACATATTATAATAAAAAATAAATAAAATACAAACACATAGTCTTTTAAAAAACCTGTTGGAAGAGAGATAAGAATATATTATAAATTACAATTAATTAACCAATTATGCAGATTGCTTCTATTGCCATTGCTAATGATCTAACCCTTGTGACCGGGAACATAAAGCATTTTTCAAAAATACACGAGTTAAAAGTTGAAGACTGGATAAATTAATTTAAATTATAATTTGTAAATTCATAATAAAAGGCTACTTCACTTTTCTAATATATTACAACTGGTATTTTACATTCTGTTTTAACAGAGTAGTAAATTACAGCAGATGGTTAAAATACACACCCAAAAAGTAGCCATAAACAAATGAATTTCACCACATACACTAAGACATGCCTATTCAACCCGGTTTTACTGGTAAACAAAAGATATTGAAATATAAAGAAAAGTTATATAGAAAAATTTTAGGATACACAAATATAAGTACTACAACAAAAAGATGAATTGATTATGTGGATGGGTATAAGAATAAAAAT
>JAQVHC010000071.1 GCA_028696435.1 Actinomycetota bacterium
TTGTTTATTTTTTAGAGGTTAAAATATTAAAATATTATTATAGACTATTTTAAATACATATCAATATCCAGTTATGAGCTCACTTTTGTTCAATCTTATTGCAATGTAGATTTATTATATTTTTTATTACAGGAGTATGCAAAAGGAGATAAAAAAGATATAATCTTACGGCTAATTAAATACAGCTAACTAAAAATATTGCTATAATATTTATAGCAGTGGAGTAAAATATATTGTATATTATTATAATTATAACGATAGAAGGAAATTATGGCTAATTACACAGAGAACACAAAATTGTCAGAGGTGTTAAATTCTCCTGAAGCAAGCAAAATAATTGCCAGGTATAACCTCCCGTGTATGCACTGCGCAATGGCTGCGTATGAAGCAGAAATATTAACACTGGGGCAGATTTCTAAGATTTATGGAATAGATATAGATGGATTGCTTAAGGAATTAAACGAAATTCACTGACTGATATTTTAGATCAATTATATTTCAATTATAAACTTTTTTGTTGTGCTAATATAAAACTAATATAAAAATAGCATAAAATGGAGTTTATTTTTCGCTTTCTTGCTAATTAAAGCTATATTAACATACAATAAATATATGATTAATTATACAGGAGCGCCTGTAGCTCAACTGGATAGAGCAGTGGACTACGAATCCAAAGGCTGGGGGTTCGAATCCCTCCAGGCGCGCCAGCTTTTAAATTTTAAGTAATGATGTAAAGCTTAAGTATTGGTGTAAAATAGTAGCTATAGTAGAATTGATTTTATATATGAAAGGCTAAAGTAAAAGATTAAGAAAATTTTATGAAAGAATAGGTATAAGAAATGAAAAAATCTGTGGTTAAATTTGCAGATGTAAGTTTTAATAAACTGGAACCGGGAGCCACTTTACCCGCAAAATTTAAAAGAATGCTTGATTCATTGCCGCTTAAGGAAATAGTAGAGCGCAAATTAGTAGCCATAAAAATGCATCTGGGAGGGAACCTGGGTTACACTACTATCCACCCTCTGTTTGTAAGAATACTCGTAAAGGCATTAAAAGATGCAGGAGGCGATGTTTTTATAACGGATGTATATCACAGAAACAGTGCTGATTTTGGTGTAAGGAATGCAGAAAACAGGGGGTATAATGAAGAAGTAATAGGGTGTAAGATTATTCCTGTAGCCGGTGCAGGTGATAAATATTATTATCAAAAAAAGGTTGATTTTAAAACATTAAAGGAAATACAGGTAGCCGGTAATATCCATGATGCAGAAGTGTTAATTGATTTCTCTCATGTAAAAGGACACGGCGACTGCAGCTATGGTGGTGCATGTAAAAATTTAGCTATGGGCTGTGTTACTTCGGCTACACGAAGAGAATTGCATGCTCTGGAAGGCGGGATAGAGTGGAATGAAGAATTATGTGAACATTGTGAGTCATGTATAGATGGATGCCGGTATAAAGCTAACAAATTTAACGACAGGGAAAAATATGAAATAAATTTCCATGACTGCACTTTCTGCCAGCATTGTGTTGAAATATGTCCCACTGGTGCTCTTACTTTTACAGGTAAACGTTTTATAGATTTTCAAAAAGGTATGGCAATATCAACCAATGAAATTTTAAAGACTTTTGATAAAGGTTCTGTTTATTATATAAATATTTTGCTTAATATAACTATGCTATGCGACTGCTGGGGATTTTCAACTCCATCAATTGTTCCTGATATAGGAATAATGGCTTCAGATGATATTGTAGCAATAGAGAAAGCATCCCTGGATGCAATAAAGGTTGAGAATTTAATTCCTGGTTCGCTTCTTGTAGGGAGAGAACTAAGTGAAGGAAATCATTTGTTTGAAAAAATATGGGGTAAAGACCCTTATAGCCAGATATATGAACTAGAAAAAATAGGTCTTGGAAATAGTGATTATATAATTGAAAAAGTTGAGTGAAAATTATTTAATTTTATATCAGAAGTGTTTTCATGACCTGCTTTTCAAAGAGCAGGGTGTAAATTCATCTTGTTAATAGAACATTTAATTTTATTTATACTAATACTATGTAAAAACAATGTAATGATTTTTTTATAAAATCTGTTATTATATTGTTTGCTATCATACTTATTTTGTCATCATACCTATCATTTCTGTGGAGAGGGGAGAGGTGCTTGAGTGGCTGAAAAGGGCCGCCTGCTAAGCGGTTAGGCGAGTGTAAGCTTGCCTCGAGGGTTCGAATCCCTCCCTCTCCGCCATATAAAACATTGAACGCACAGAATAATGGATTGCATGGATTGAGTTTCTGCTGTAAGTAATAAACCATAAAAATAGGATTTTTTATTTTATTTATTTTATGATAATATATGCAAAATATAACGCTGGATTAAAAATAACATATGATTATAAACAATATAAAGATGGATTTTAAAAATGATATTTAAAGGAAAAAAACAAACAAAAGAAACTAAAGAAAAAAAAGAAAAGAAAGAAACAATGCAAGCAACAGAAGCAAAAGAAGTAAAACAGGAAGAAATAGAAAAATGCATAGAATGCGGGAAGATTCTTAAGGATAAAACATATGAACCTTATTGCAAGCAATGTGATGAGAAATTAGATAAACAGTTTGACAATATTGAGGATAATATATTGATTTATAAAGAGCTTCTTGATAGTGAAATAAAAATTCTGGAAAAATTTGATGACGAAGATATAAAGGACCTTTTTAAGAAAGTTTATGAAAAATTTTCAAAAGAAGAAGGCGGCTTTAAAGAAGAAAGTATAGTGGTTCTTAATAAGTTTAAAGATTCATTTGGATTGAATGAATTAGAAATGGGCCTTGCCAGACTTCCTGATATAAAGGAAATTAAAAAGAATAAACCAAAAGATGAGTGCCCTGAATGCAGTAAAAAAATAAAGGAAGATTTTAATCTGTGTCCATACTGCGGCTATAGGTTAAAGGATAGTTTTTAATTTTTAAAACTATTTCTAGTCTGACCGGGTCCCGGCGTTTGACTGGATTATGTCTTATCTTTAAATTCTATCTTATATTTGAATAAATATGGATTTATTTCCATCTTAACATTGGTAGAGTAAATTAAGTTGATTCTCAAATTAGTTCATTTAATAATAGATAATTTTTATTTTTATTTAGCTGTAATGTCCTTAATTGTTATAAGGAGCATCTATTCTTTTTAAATTACCCCGGTTATTTTATCAGCAATTTATTGACAATCAATCTGCCTTAAATATAATTTAAACTCACGTGCCTTAAACATATATGCCATTCATTAAGTCTGGTTGACTATAAAAAGGCCGAGAAGTAAAAACGGATTGTTTTACTACGCCTCTCTGGATTTTGCCCTGAAGAGGGATTTTTAAGAGAGTTTTAAATAAGATTATCTGCTTTTTTTAATAGGATTGTCCGCAATTATAGAAAATGGAAGAACAAAAGAAGCAAATTTTAAATGAAAATTTAAGACTATTATTATTAAAGTTTTCCGCACCAACAATAACCGGAATGATAACAATAGCTCTGTATAATTTTGTAGACACTCTTTTTGTGGGTAAAGCAGTGGGGCCAGATGCAATTGCCGGTCTTACCATAGTAATACCTGTAAGCAGTTTTTTATTTGCCATTGGACTTCTAACCGGAGTGGGTGCATCTTCGATAGTATCCCGTTCACTTGGCAGCGGGGATGCGGAGAGAGCTATAACTGCTGGTGCAGATAGTATTATATTAAATGTAATCTTTAATGTTATAGTTATAATACCTGTCTGGATTTATTCCAGGGAAATCCTGGAATTTCTGGGTGCCTCCGGTGAGGTTTTACCCTATGCATTGGATTATCTAAATACTTTACTACCAGGCTATCTGTTTTTATCATTTTCTGTCAATGGAACTAATCTTATAAGAGCAGAAGGAAAACCGAGGGCATCAATGCATGAGATGCTCATAGGAGCGATCTTAAATATAATTCTGGATTATTTATTTGTGATTGTATTTGGGTGGGGAGTAAAAGGAGCTGCAATTGCAACTGTTATAAGCCATATTGCAAGTGCAACCTACATATTTATTTTTTTTATGTCGAAGAACAGTATATTCCATCTAAAATTTAATATATTTGGTATAAATAAGTCTATTTCTGGTGAAATTTTAAAGCTAGGGACTCCTTCATTTTTAATGGAGATTGTTGTCAGTGTAGTATTTTTATTATTTGTAAAATCGGTAAGCAAGTATGGCGGAGATGTTTATCTTTCCGTAACAGGAATAGGGATGAGGGTAATTGATCTTATATTTATGCCACTAATAGGAATCAGTCAGGGTTTTTCACCTATTGTCGGCTTTAATTATGGTGCGAAGTTATATGCGAGAGTAAAAAAGGTTTTAAAAGAAGCACTTATCTGGACTGTGTTTATAGCCTCACTGGGGTTTATAATAGTAATGGCATTTCCTGATGTTCTTATAAGTATATTCACCAGTGACGCAGAAGTTATTGAAAAAGGAATAGGGCCTTTAAGAGTAATTGCAATGTTTTTACCCTTAAGTGGATTTCCTATAATAGGGAGTGCATTTTTTCAGGCTATTGGTAAAGCCAGGCCTTCTATGTTTATAACATTATCCAGGGATCTATTTTTCTTTATACCAGCTATTATATTATTACCCCGGGTTTTTGGTCTCTCAGGGATATGGATAACCTGGCCTCTTACCGATTTGTGCTGCTTTATTATGACGACTATCTTTCTGTTAATGGAAATTAAAATAATAAATAGAAAAATGGATATGGAAAGAATATCCTGATTTTTTCTTTAGCCTTAACTCTGACTTTTATTCATACAGGGATAAGGGGCATTTTTCAAAGACTGCTAATGTATGGTTAATGTATAAATTTAAAGCTATAGATTATATATAGTATTTTTATAATAGGTTTATATAGCCTGGTAGTAATAAGATAATATCTTATAGTAGAAGTTATTTAAATAATAAAGCAAAATGTAATATTTGAAGAAATAAAAAACAAAAGTAGTAATAAATGTTTAATTTTTATTAATATTCCAGAGAGCCTTTATGCTATAATTGTAATACATTTTTGCGTAGAATATAGAATAGGCTAAATGGTATAGAGTATAATGAGGGAGAAATGAGGGAGAGATGGCTGAGCGGTTTAAAGCGCACGCTTGGAAAGCGTGTAAGCGGCGTAAGCTGCTTCGAGGGTTCGAATCCCTCTCTCTCCGCCATTTTTTCAAAGTTTAAATTTTAAAAAGAGGTATAGTGTTCTGTCTAAAAAGTACTGCTATTTAAAAATATCGATTCTTTGAGAATAAATAAAAAATTTAATCTACATATCTGGTATGGAGAAGATTGAAAGTAATATTAGTGGTACCGGGGTAGTTGATTTAATTAAAGATTCAAAGATAGGACCTATTATATCCTTACGATTTTTATTTCTCTGTTCTGAAAATTTCTCCGCGGTTTAATATTTCTGTAAAAAGTTTTACAAAATCAGGGTCAAATTGGGTACCGGCCTCTTTTTTAATCTCATTTACTGCCTCTTCTATAGTCATGGCTTTTCTGTATGGTCTGTCATTAGTCATGGCGTCAAATGCATCTGCAATAGAAACAATTCTTGAAATTGTAGGTATTTTTTTACCTTTTAAACCTTTAGGGTAGCCCTTACCATCCCATCTTTCATGGTGATATAAAATACCTCTGGCAATTTCTACGAGGTCTCTACAGGATATAGCAAGACGATAGCCGCATTCAGGGTGCTTCTTTATAACTTCCCATTCTTCTAATGTTAACTTTCCGGGTTTTAATATGATATTGTCAGATATTGAGATTTTACCTATGTCATGCAGCATTGCAACAAGTCTTAATTCATTAAGCTCATTATAATTTAATTTTAATTTTTCTCCTAAAAGTACGCTTAAATTTGCCATTCTCGTAGCATGTTCCTCTGTTTCATAATCTCTTTCTTCAAGAGCTTTTTGAAGTGAAAGAATTATGGAGCTGCGGGCGCTCTCATTTTCCAGTAACTTATGCTTGTTCATCATATCTTCTGCTTCTTTTGCTATTTCATTTATCTTTTTTTCAGAGCTTGTTTTAATTGCAAAGCCCATTGATACATTAAGAGGCATACTTTCAGTGCTATTTTTGGCGCAGCTTTCTTTAATTCTATTGATTATTTTTATGGAATCTTCTTTTTTGGTATTGGGAAGTATTATTGCGAATTCATCGCCGCCCCATCTGCATAGGATATCCTCATGCCTGATATTATTTTTAAATATTAAAGCTACTTTTTTTAGAACCTCATCGCCTTTATTATATCCATAAGCATCATTTATAAGC
>JAQVHC010000072.1 GCA_028696435.1 Actinomycetota bacterium
AAACTTTTGAGATAAATCTTCCTTCTGCCATATCAGTGATAAAGGATATAAATGTTCCCAGGGTTCCTTCGCTCCGTGGTAAATTGAAGGCTAAAAATGCAGAAATTCCAGTATGGGGTGCTGAAATACTCGGGCTGGATGTGAATGAAGTAGGTCTTTTGGGTTCTTATACACAGGTAGTCAAAATTTTTACTCCTCAGATAAAACATGAAACGACATTGATTGAGGGAACACCAGATGAGAAAGTCGAACATTTATATAGAATATTAAAAGAATCGCATGTAGTATAGATTAAGAATGTAGTAATTGTAGTAATTAAAAATGCAGATATAAATTAAGGAGCTATTTTTGGAAATTAAAATTAACAGAGAAACATGTACTGGATGTAGCCTGTGCAAAAAGGTGTGTCTTTATAACGCTATTGAGATAGTAAATGGTAAGGTTGTTATCAATGAGAGCTGTACTTTTTGTGGCGCCTGCATTGAAGCCTGTAAATTCAATTCTATAGAGATTGCAGGACTTAGCGAAGATAAAAAAGATTTTTCTGACTACGGTGGTGTTTGCGTATACCTTGAGGCAAACGGCAGTGTTATAGCTGATGTCGGGTTTGAACTTATAAGTAAGGGAAGGGAACTTGCTGACAGGCTTGGAGCAGAGCTCTCTGCGGTAGCAGTTGGAAATTCAATTAAAAATGAAGCTGTGGAAGGTTTTAGATATGGCCTGGATAAATTGTATTTGATAGATAATCCTGTTTTTTCAAATAATCTAGATGATATTTTTGCCATGGCTCTGGCACAGGTAATAAAAAAATATAAGCCAGAAATATTTCTTGCAGGGGCTACTGCTTTTGGGAGAACTTTAATTCCTGCGGTAGCTGCTATGTTGAAAACAGGACTTACTGCAGATTGTACCGGCCTTGAGATAGATGATGAAAAGAAAATACTCCTCCAGACAAGACCCACTTTTGGAGGTAATATTCTTGCGACCATTGTTACAAGAAATGCCAGACCCCAGATGGCAACGGTAAGGCCCCATGTTATGGAAAAAAGGATAATTTCTGAAATTCCGCCTGACTACGAGGATAAGATTGAGTATATAAGAATTGATGGTTCGGGATTTAAAACCAGGTATAAACTGGTTAGTATGGATAGCAAGCTTAACGAGAAAATAAATATTACTGATTATAATATAATTGTATCAGGTGGAAGAGGATTGGGAGAAGGTAATAAATTTTCAATGTTAAGGGAACTTGCTGACCTGCTCGGAGGGGTAGTAGGAGCGTCAAGGGCTGCAGTAGATTCAGGCTGGATTTCTTATCCTCACCAGGTAGGTCAGACCGGAAAGACTGTAAATCCCAGAATATATATTGCATGTGGTATATCAGGAGCGATCCAGCACCTTGCCGGGATGCAAACCTCGGATATTATTATTGCCATAAACAAGGATCCGGATGCTCCTATATTTAAAGTTGCTAATTATGGGATAGTAGGGGATTTATTTGAAATTATACCAAAGCTGATAAAGAGGATAAAAAATGGGAAGCTTATGGTTTAATTTTAGAAAAATAAAAAAGTTAGATTTAATATGGTATAAAAAGTAGTATATCTTATTATAATTATATCAGTGCTTACATTATCTATTATTTTATGATATATTAGTCAACAAAATAAAAATTTATGTTTTTAAATCGTGACTAATGACTAATATAAATCAAAAAAATCAAAAACCTGAAAATAGAAATACAATCATAACAGAAAAGCAAATGATCGATGCTTTAATGGAATATATAACGGATAGTATTTATTTTAAAGATTTAAATAGCAGGTTTATCAGAATAAATAAGGCCTGTGCAGAAAAATTTAGAATGAAGAGTCCCGATGACGCAATAGGCAAAACTGATTTTGATGTTTTTACCGAGGAGCATGCAAGGCAGGCATTTGAAGATGAACAGAAAATAATAAAAACCGGTAAACCTATTATAGGTATTGAAGAAAAAGAGACGTGGGAAGAAGAAGTAAGGTGGGCGTCAACTACTAAAATGCCTCTATACAATGGAGATGGTGAGATAATCGGTACATTTGGAATTAGCAGGGATATAACAGATAAAAAAAAGGCTGAAGAGGAAATTGAAGAAGGCAGGGCTAAGATTGAAGCTGTTCTTCATTCTACTGCAGATGGAATTTATGCGGCTGATGATAAAGGCAATATTATATTATATAATAATAAATTTCTGCAGTTATGGAATATCCCTAAAAAAATTGTTGACCTGAAAAGTTATGATGAAGTTCTTGAATACATGGCCAGCCAGGTTACAGATCCGGATAGTTTCTTAAGAAAAATTAATGAACTTGGTAAAACTAAAATTGAGTGTATTGATATTATTAATTTTAAAGATGGTAGAATTTATGAGCGCACTTCCTGTCCATTGAAGCAGGAGAAAAAGATTACAGGAAGAGTATGGTCATTTAGAGATGTAACTGAACAGAAAAAAGCTGAAGAAAAAATATGGTATCTGTCATTTCATGACAAATTAACCGGCCTGTATAACAGAGCCTATTTTGAAGAGGAATTAAAAAGATTAAATACCCAGAGACAGCTCCCTATAACCATTATCTTTTGTGACGTCAATGGATTAAAAGAAATGAATGATAATTATGGTTATAATATGGGTGATAAATTGCTCTGTAAAGTTGCCGAGATATTAAAAAGTTGTTTCAGGAGCGAAGATGTGGTTGTAAGATGGGGTGGTGATGAATTCATCATAGTGCTGCCACTTACTGATGATAAAACTGCAGATGAAATTATAGGAAGATTAAGAAGAAAATGTGAACAGTCATCCAGGCCAGATTTTCCTGTAAGTATTTCAATCGGCAAAGCTGTTAAAGAAAGATTAAGTCAAAGTATTGACATGGTTATAAATACTGCTGAAAAAAGAATGCTCATGAATAAGAAAACTATTAAAGCCAGTAGATAGTCTCTGCGCTCCTGTGGAATTTTAGAACTAATTTTAACTTTCATAACTAATTTTATTTAGTGGTAGAATTATCTACTCCATAATCCAGAAGTTCTTCTATTTTTTTAAAAATGCTTTTAAAGTCTTCTGTCCTGCAGTAATAGTTATAATTCTTTTCAAATTCCAGTAATATTTCAGACAGTAGATTTTCTCTTTCTACATCTCTATCCAGAATAGCTCTGATTGATGTTGATTCATTATTATAAGGTGAAAGGTCATCTATACTAATATTTACATTTATACCGATTCCGATTATTAAAAATATGTCCTTATTTATTTCTTCAACTTCAGTCAGAATACCACCCAGCTTGGTTTTTTTATAATATAAATCATTAGGCCATTTTATTATTACTTCAATGCCATATATCCTGTTCAAAACAACAGCAGCAGAATATGCAGCTATAAGAGTCACTTCCGGCAGCTTTTTCCTCTCAAGTGTGGTTTTTGTTATCAGAGTAAACCATAATCCTCCAGGAGGAGATAGCCACCGTCTTTCCTGCCTGCCTCTTCCCTTTTCTTGTGTCTCTGCTAATATAAGAGTGCCATCCTGGATTTTATTACCTCTGGTTTTATTTTTTAAGATTCTCGAAGCATAACTATTTGTTGAATCGACTGCTCTCAGGTAAATAATATCTTTGCCAAGCCTGTCGGTTTTTAAAAGTTTTTTATAGTTATCTACATTAAATTTTACCATTTATTAATTATCAATTTAGGGTAATTATTTAAACCTTTTTCAATAAACCATTTTATATATTTTGCCCGGGTATCAAATAAAATCAGTCTCATTTCTTAAAAAATAAACATACAGAATAATATTATATACAAAAATAAAAAATAAATAATTGAAATGTATATCTTTTTAAAACAATAAAAAGTAAAAAACATGTTAAAAACAGATAGGGCGTTAATATTAAAGCGATCAGTTATATAAAGATTCTGCATGGTAATCCAGAGTTGAAACTATAAAAATATAGTAGCGTCTATTTAAACATCTACAGGGGTTGTAAAAAGTGATTTTCAGTTAGTAAATTTTTTAATGTAAAAGGGCCAGAAATATGAACATAAAAAAAATGAACAGGGATGAAATCAAAAAAATTATTCCCCACAGAGAACCATTTCTTCTAATTGATGAGATTGTTGAAGTTGAACAGGGTAAAAAAATTAAAGCAGTAAAGCATGTAAGCGATGAGGAATATTATTTTAAGGGACATTTTCCTTCCAATCCAATTATGCCCGGAGTACTTATAGTGGAGACTATTGCCCAGGCTGGAGCGGTACTGGCTCTTATGATGCCTGAAAACAAAGGGAAAATTGTACTTTTTGCAGGCATAGATAAGGTAAGGTTTAAAAAAATAGTCAGACCTGGAGATGAATTGATTTTAGATGTAGAGCTTGAAAATCTTAAAAGAAACATAGGAAAGGCAAAGGGCAGGGCTACTGTAAGAGATGAAGTGGTGTGCACAGCAGAGATTTTATTTGCGCTGACTCAATAAGTCCGTCAGCCATAAAATCTACCCGGGTCAGGCAAGTCTTTTAATCATGGTGTCTTTTAATCAAGGATGTTTAGTGGTCAGGAGTTATACAGGTTGAATAGCGCAGCAGAGAATTCTAAAATTTTAAATAAAATTGTCTTTATGTTTCCTGGTCAGGGGTCACAGTACCGGAACATGGGTAGCGAATTTTTAGATGCTTTCAGTAATTATAAAGAGTATTTTGAAATTTCAGGTGAAATTATAGGAATGGATTTACTTAAAGTAATTAACGGCGTGGAAAATAATAATTTGCTGGATGATACCCGGTACAGCCAGATTTCAATTTATACACTCAGTTGTGCACTCAATGACTATCTTATGAATGATTTATCAATAAGCAGGGCATATATCGATACTATTATGGGACACAGTCTTGGAGATTACTGTGCTCTTTATAGCAGTGGCGCTTATGATTTCAAAAAAGGTGCAGAACTGGTCTGGTACAGGGGTATGATTATGAGCGAAATCAATAAAACTACCAGGGGGATGATGGCAGCAATTATAGGAACTGATATCCATCTTATTGAGGAAGTTTTACATGGATTTAAAAACAGAGTTTTTATCGCTAATTATAATGATCACAGGCAGGTAGTAATAAGTGGATATGAAGAAGCAGTAAAAGAGGCAGTGGAAGAATTAAAATTAAAAGGATCAGGAAAAATAATTCCATTAAAAACAGGAACTGCTTCGCATTGCCCTCTTATGAGTGGTGCTTCAGCTAAAATTGGAAGATTTATCGATAAAAATATTGAGTTTAAAGATATGAATCTGTCTTTCTTTTCAACTACTGAAGTGAGTTATGTAAACAGGGAAAATTTAAAGGATACTCTGACCGGCCAGCTTATAAATCCGGTAAGATGGGTGGATAGCATTGAATATATGCTGTGCAAAGGTGTAAGTATATTTATTGAAATTGGGCCCGGAAAAGTTCTATCGGGGCTGGTAGGAAGGATTGCCAGGGAAAACAACAGGGAAGTTACTGTACTTAATACAGATAAGATGGGTGATATTAAAAACCTGGAAAAAATATTAAAAGAGGAAGGAATAATAAATGAAGCTGGAAAATAGGGTTGCTATTGTAACAGGAGGTGCCAGAGGAATAGGGAAAAAAATCTGTGAAGTTTTTTTAATGGAGGGTGCACTGGTATATATTTTTGATGTAGATGAAAGTGAGGGGACAAAGACAGTAAATGAATTAAATAAAACCTGCCGTGATAGTAAAATCAATTTTTTTAAAGTAGATATAACCGATGAAGAAAGTGTTAGAAAATCAATTGAGGAAATTATTAATTCGGAAGGTAAAATTGATATCCTGGTTAACAACGCTGGAATTACCAGGGATAATCTGATACTCAGAATGAATCTTGAGGATTGGCAAAAAGTGATTGACATAAATCTTACGGGGGCATTTATCTGTTCTAAATATACTGTCAGGCATATGGTAAAGGCAAGAAGAGGAAAAATAATAAACATATCATCTATTGTAGGGGTTCATGGTAATGCAGGGCAGTGTAATTACTCTGCGTCAAAGGCCGGAATAATAGGGCTTACAAAAACACTGGCAAAAGAATTTGCTGGAAGGAATATTCTGGTTAATGCCATAGCACCCGGATACATACAGACTGAAATGACTGAAAAACTGAGTGATACAATAAAGGAAAAATTAATGGAACTAATTCCTACCGGGAGACTCGGAAGTGTTGACGATGTAGCAAAAACTGCACTTTTTCTGGCAGGTGATGACTCTGACTATATAACTGGAACTGTAATAAATGTAGACGGTGGCATGGGA
>JAQVHC010000073.1:0-4631 GCA_028696435.1 Actinomycetota bacterium
TCGGTACCACAAAAATTGCTGTTCTGCTTATAGATTTATTAAGGGGAGAAACCATAGACGGTATTGGTATCATGAATCCCCAGATAGCGTTTGGCGAAGATGTGATGTCCAGGCTGGGTTTTGCTATGAATGATAATCATAATTTAAGAAAAATCCAGAAAATTGTAATAGATTCCATAAATAAAACTCTAAAAAAAATTTGCAATAGAAACAAAATAAATCCACAGCAGATAATTGAGATGACAGTTGTTGGAAATACTGCTATGCACCATCTTTTTCTGGGATTACCTGTCAGACAGCTTGCTCTTTCTCCTTTTATACCTTTAATAAACAGTGCTATTGATTTAAAAGCAAGGGAAATCGGTATTGATATATCACCTGGAGCATATCTATATATGCTTCCTCCGATAGCGGGTTTTGTGGGGTCCGACCATCTGGCTATGATTCTTGCAACCAGATTATATGAACAGGAAGGAAATTGTATAGGAATAGATATAGGAACAAATACAGAAATTGCACTAAAGACTGAAAAAGGTATCGAATGTGTTTCTACTGCTTCGGGCCCGGCTTTTGAAGGAGCTCATATAGAGTACGGAATGAGAGCAGCTCCTGGAGCAATAGAAAAAGTTACAATTAATCCTGATACATGTATTCCTACCATTGAAACCATTAGCAATAAAAAACCCACAGGAATCTGTGGTTCTGGAATTTTAAGCTCTATATCGGAACTATTGAGATCTGGAATAATAGATAAGAGTGGTAAATTTAATTCTAATAAAAAATGCCTCTGTAAAGATGATAAAGGGAACCTGCGTTATATATTATTCCCTCAATCTTACTATAAAAATATAGAAAACGAAGAAGATAGCAAAAAAATAAATGAAAGTACAGAAATAGCCGGTGAAGATTCAGAAAATCTAAAAGAATTAAAGTACAGAAACAACACTATCTCCATAAATCAAAAAGATATAGTAGAAATACAACTTGCCATGGCAGCTATTAGAACAGGTATAGATATTCTTATGGAGAAAAATAACATTGGACCAAATAAGATCGATAAGGTAATTATAGCCGGTGCATTTGGCTACTATATTAATCCTGAGGACGCTATAAATATAGGAATGCTCCCACCGATTCCCGCTAAAAAAATAACTCAGGTTGGAAATGCTGCCGCAGTGGGGGCAAAGATGGTATTGATTTCCAGAGAAGAGAGAGAAATTGCTGAGGAAATTGCCCGTAAGATAAAGTACCTGGAGTTGACAACACACCCTGCATTTAGTGATTTTTTTATCAAAAACACTTTTTTCCCTGAGCCAGATAAATGATAATTATCTTCACCAATTTTTCGGCAACCGGTATAAACCGGTATATTAACTGATGAATAACTATAACTGGTGAATTCCCCTTGAAATTGCAATTCTATCTGATAAAATTATAGGAATTTTGGCCGGATTTTAATGGATAAATAACAATAAATAGAATTAGATTAAATTATAAATTATTTAAATAAACAGAAAGGATACAAATGGCAAAATATCAGGATCTTGCAGATGCAATTATTAAGGGTGATAACATAGCCAGTAAAGAAATAACCCAAAAATTATTAGAACAGGGTATAAATCCTGTCGAAGTTTTAAATGAAGGGCTAATAGCCGGTATGGACGTAGTAGGAAAAAGATTTAAGGCTAATGAAATGTACATACCAGAGGTTTTAATTGCTGCCAGAGCAATGCATGCAGCAATGGATATTCTAAAACCATTACTTGCAAAATCAGATATTCCTTCCAGAGGGACGATACTTATAGGTACAGTTGAGGGAGATCTTCATGATATCGGTAAGAATCTGGTAATAATGATGCTTGAAGGTGCTGGATTTACTGTAATAGATTTAGGCATAGATGTTCCTACAGAAAAGTTTGTTGAAGAAGTAAAGAAAAACAAAGCTCAGGTTTTAGGTCTTTCTGCATTACTTACTACAACTATGCCAGTAATGAAAGATGTAATAGAAGCTGTAAGAGCAGATGATGAAATAAAAAATACCAGAATAATGGTTGGAGGGGCACCACTGACTCAGGATTATGCAGATTCTATCGGAGCAGATGGATATGCTCCCGATGCATCCAGTGCTGTAGATCTTGCTAAAGAGCTTTTATAATTTTCTATATTGGACAACTCCATTAGAATTAAATATCAATATCAGCGCTATTTTTATTTAATTTAGCTTACTTTTGTTTTTAATTATTCTTCTGTCCGTAGTAAGCGTTTTTCCCGTGTTTTCTCAGATAATGTTTATCAAGGAGGCTCTTTTTTATGTTGAGAGATTGTGGATTAATTATCATTGTAAACATTGCAGTTCTTGCAATATCTTCCAGCGCAATACTCATTTCTACTGCTTCATCCGCACTTACTCCCCAGCTAAAAGGGCCATGACATGCAACCAGTACTGCTTTAATACTGTTATAGTCCCTGGTTTTAAAAGTATTTACAATAAGCTTTCCTGTTTCCAGTTCATAATCACCTTTTATACTGCTATCACTTATAACATCTGTACAGGGTATCTCACCGTAAAAAAAATCAGCATGGGTGGTGCCAAGGCATGGTATAGGTTTACAGGATTGTGCCCATGCAGTTGCAAAAGTTGAATGTGTATGGGCAATTCCCCCTATACCGGGGAAGTTTTTATAAAGCTCAAGATGAGTTTTTGTATCGGATGAGGGATTTAGCCTGCCCTCTATCTTTACCCCATCAAGATTTAAAACCACTATGTCCCTGTATGTAAGACTCTCATAAGAAACGCCACTTGGTTTTATTGCTACAAGAGACCTGTCTCTGTCGATTCCCGATACATTTCCAAATGTAGCAGCAACAAGTCCGCTCCTGTAAAGTTTTATATTAGCCCTGCATACTTCCTTTCTTAATCTTTCAATACTCATATTCTTAACTCATCTTCCAGTAAATTCCCCAGATTTTTATATCTTTTATATAAATCATCATAAATAAGCGCATTTTTTTTATCAGGCTTGTAAATAGTTTCGAATTCAGGTCTCATGTTCTCCTGTGCTTCTTCAATTGATTTGTAATAACCTGCCGCTACAGCACCAAACATAGCTGCCCCGACAGCAACAGACTGTTCTGATTTTGTAACTTTTACAGGCATACCCAGAACATCTGATAGTACCTGAATGACAAACGGCGCTTTTTTAGGAACTCCTCCTATAGCTATAACTTCATTTATAGCAATATCTTCTTCCCTGAATCTTTCTACAATGGCCTTTGCTCCAAAAGCAGTAGCTTCAACCAGCGCTCTGTACAGCGCGGGAGCATTAATCCCCAGGGTAATACCCAGAACTGCCCCCTTTAGCTTCTGATCCGCATAGGGAGTCCTTCTTCCGTTTAGCCAGTCGAGAGCAATAAGACTGCTTCCCCCGACACCTATCTTTGCGGCTTCCCTGTCAAGTGCGGGAAGAATTGATTTAACCGCATTTTTTATTTCTTTTTCATTCAGCGTACCGGAAAGAATATTTTCAACTGGCCAGGAGATAACATCCCTGAACCAGGCATATACATCTCCATAAGCAGACTGCCCTGCCTCAAGACCTATCATGCCCGGTATTACCGAACCGTTAACCTGCCCGCATATACCGGCTACAAGTTTTTCCTCAATTTCATCTTCAGGACTTACAGCTATATCGCAGCATGAAGTGCCTATTATTTTTACAAAAGTTCCCGGCCTTATTCCGGCTCCAACGGCACCCATATGAGCATCATATGCCCCTACTGATACTGGTATGCCTTCTTTTAAATTCAACCTTGATGCCCACTCCTGTGATAACCCTCCTGCAGGATTATCAGAAGTATATGTATGTGTGTACAATCTCTCCCTTAGACCTGAAAGCAACGGCGATATTGATACCAGGAATTCTTCCGGGGGAAGGCCTCCCCAGGATGCATGCCACATTGCTTTATGGCCTGCTGCACACCTGCTTCGCTTCATCATAAGCGGGTTTGTATTACCCGTAAGTATAGCCGGTATCCAGTCTGCATGCTCTACCCACGAAAAAGAAGCTTCCCTTACTTTACTATCTTTTTTAAATATATGTAGAATCTTTGCCCAGAACCATTCCGAAGAATATACGCCTCCTTCGTATTTCGTATAATCTTCTCCGCCCCAGGATTTAGCCACTTTGTTTATAAGTTCTGCTTCATCAACAGGAGTATGGTCCTTCCACATTACAAACATCGCATCGGGATTCTCCGAAAATTCTTCTCTTAGGGCAAGTACGGTTCCGTTTCTATCTACAGGCGCAGCTGTTGAGCCAGTTGTATCCACTCCTATGCCTATTACATTTTTCGACACATCTCCAGGAACTTTTTTAAGCGCGCCTGTTACCGATTTTTCAAGGGATTCTATATGGTCAAGAGGATGCTGACGAAATTGATTTTCGAGGGGCATACAATATTTCCCTTCTGCCCACCTTTTAAAATTGGATACATAAGATGATATCTCGTTACCATCTAATACATCTACAACCACTGATCTTACTGAATCAGTTCCAAAGTCTATGCCTATTACATATTTTGAATTATCCATTATATTTTCTAATCAAAGTCATGTATGATTGTGCACAAAA
>JAQVHC010000073.1:4731-6305 GCA_028696435.1 Actinomycetota bacterium
TGCACAAAATTAATTTATAATTAATTTAAATCCTGCTTAATTTTTTCTTTATAATATAATGACCGGCAATATTTGAGCTTTCCAGATCAAAAATATTATCAAAAACAATAGTGGTCGCTCCTATTATACCGACATTTTCTCCCATTTCTGAAAACCTGATATCATAATCACTCTTAACTTTTGGAAATGTATTTTTTAAAACTGATTCTTTAACTTTTTCTAAGTACCTCTCACCAAATTTAATAACTTCACCATGAATAATAACAAGTTCAGGGCTAAACATTTTAATTGCGTTAGAAATGCCGATACCCAGATATTCTGCATTATTATCTACATTTCTTGTAACTATCTCATCACCCTGGCTGTAAAGGGCAAACAAATCTTCCAGTTTTAAGCTACTTTCGTTGTAGTTAGAAGACTTACCACTTTTTTTAATGTCATTTTCAATATCTTCTAAAAGAGACATGGTGGAACACAAAGTTTCAAGACATCCCACATTCCCGCAATGGCACACTCTATTTCCAGCAAGATTTGTTATTATATGGCCTAATTCTCCTGCCATTCCTTTATTGCCAACCATAAGCTTATTATCTACAAAAACGCCTGTACCTATACCCGTTCCTGTTTCTACGCAAACAAAATCTTTAACATCTCTGGCAAGTCCAAACTTTTTCTCTGCAATTGCCTGAACCCTGCACTCATTTTCAATAAAAGTCGGGATTTCCATTTTTTCTTCAATTATCTCCTTTAATTTTATATTTTCCCAGCCGCTCAGGTTTGGAGAGAAAATAACAAGCCCTTCTTTGCTGTCAACAATACCGGTGGCACCAATTCCAATTCCTATTATTTCTTCTTTGTCTATTCCGGATTTTTTAATGACATCCTTTAAGCTATCCACAAGCTTATTAATAACAGCATCTGGCCCAAGCCATTCTTCGGTTGGAACCTTTACCATTTCAATTATATTTGACCCCAGATCGGTTAACGCAACCCTGATATTCCTCACACCTATCATAGCTCCCAGGATATAGCCTGCTCTGTTATTAAACTGAAGGAGTACGGCTTTTTTACCACCAGCAGAAGTAGAATCACTTTTACCAACTTCTTCTATAAGGCCGTCTTCAATCAATTCTGCTATATAAGCAGAAGTGGTGGGGCGGCTTATTTTTAGTTTTCTGGATATCCCAATCCGTGAGATCGGCCCCATATCTATAACTATCTTTAGTATATTTTTTTTATTTATCTCTTTTAGAGAAATATTATTTTTTTCGTCTCTATAAATCATAACTAATATTATATCATTTAATTAGAACATCTCAGCTATTAATCATATACACAATTAATTCATAATTACCATGCATTACATGATAAAAATTAATCTAATCCTCTTACTACTAATAGCTTAAAATCTTATAATTAAATTAAACTTCTATAGTATCTATGCCAGCAAACTTACAGAATAATTTCATTTCTTTACTGAGGTCGCCATAAATTATACTGGCGTGGTGCACAAAACCTTCTTCTATAACTACTCTGTATAGCTTTTTCAAATCTTTTACTTTAACCCATTTCCA
>JAQVHC010000005.1 GCA_028696435.1 Actinomycetota bacterium
TGATTGAAACCCCTGATGAAGAACGTAAATTGAGGATAGGGTTTATTATAAGTAAAAAAAGGGGCAGTGCGGTTTTAAGAAATAGAATTAAAAGGGTAATTAAAGAGACCCTCAGAGAGATGAATGGAGAGGTTTGCTGCGGTCTGGATGTTTTGTTTAGTATAAATAGCAATATTTGTGATATTGATTTAAAAGAATTAAAAGTTAAAGTAAATAAAATTATAGAACCATACCTCACCAACTGCACATAACCATTGTTTATTAATAGTTAATAGTTTATTAATAATTTATTATTCTAATTGTGAAACGGTTTTTATTATTTTTATTAAGATTTTATAAGAAATATATCTCACCAATGCTGCCTGAGAGCTGCAGGTTTTATCCCACCTGCTCGGAATACGCAATTGATGCAATTAATAAGTATGGTGTATTAAAAGGTAGTATAAAAGCTATATACAGAGTATTAAGATGTAATCCATTTAATAAGGGTGGATATGACCCTGTAAGATAATAAGAGAGAAGGTATTATAATTGGCACAAATAATGGAGTTTCTTAGACCAATACAGAGCGGACTGGAATACATAATTGTATTTCTATATAACCATGTGGTAGGCAATTACGGTGTAGTTATAATTATTCTTACAATTATAGTAAGAGCAGTACTTATTCCCCTGACAATAGGACAGACGAAGTCTATGGCAAAAATGCAAAAGCTGCAGCCCGAGCTTAATGAAATACAGAAGAAATACAAAAATGATCCCCAAAAGATGCAGGAAGAAATGATGAATTTTTATACTAAAAACAAAGTCAACCCTCTATCAGGATGCTTCCCACTTCTTCTGCAAATGCCGGTATTCTATGCATTATTCGGAGCATTAAGAAATCCATCAAGAATAGTAACAGACGTGATTGGAAATTTTAATTTAAGTGGAATAGCAAACGGGATAAGAACAGGAATGATAGGAATATTAAAGGGAACAGAGTTCATACCAGGCAGCGCGCCCAATCCGAATTATAGTTTTCTGTGGCTTAATCTAAACGAGAAGGATCCCTATTATGTTCTTGTTATATTGATGGTTTTAACAATGTTTTTGTCTACAAAAATGTCATCACCTGACACAAAGCAATCAAAAGCAATGTATATGATGCCTTTAGTATTTGGAATTATTTCAATACCACTACCTTCAGGTTTTCTCGTATACTGGGTAACCTCAAATATATGGACCATAGGGCAGCAGTGGGTTATGAATAAAATTATAGCAAAGGATATGGAAAAAGAAGAACCTGAGAAAAAAGGGGCAGCACAAAAGACCAGGGAGCAGTTGAGTGAGGAAGATAAAAAAGTAATAAAAAAGAAATTAAAGAAAAAGAGAAAAAAGAAAAGGTGATAATTTTATTGTGGTGTGATGCATATGGTTGAAGAAAAAGGTATAAAAGATGCTCTGGATTTATATGTAGAGTCGCTGGAAGAGGAACAGAAAAGCAATAAATTAATAGAAAATAATAATAAGACAGGGAAGAACATAGAGATAGATGAAGAGGTAACTACAGGGCTGGAGAAGGTAAGAAAAATACTGAAGAAGACAATAGAACTCATTTGTGTGGGTGAGAATGTAAAAATAAATGCTGACCCAAATGAACTAAAGCTCTCTGTATATGGAGGAGATCTGGGAATCGCAATTGGAAAAGATGGGAAAAATATGCAGGCGATTGAATATATTATTAATTTAATTTGTAAGAGAAAAAAACTGGTTAATGGAACCATAATTATAGATATTAAAGACTATCGTCGAAATAGAATGAAAAAAATTAAAAAAGAAGCAAGGGAAATGGCAAAAAAAGTTGTTAGAGAAGGGAAAGAAATTGCTTTACAACCAATGTGCGCATATGAACGAAAGATAGTACACAACATACTTTCAGAATTTGAAGGTGTAAATACAAAAAGTAAGTATGAGGAACCAAACAGAAGAATAGTGATATATCCTGTGAAGAAAAGTAAATAGATAGATAAAAATAGAAAAAATCAAAAAAAGAATGGCACTCTGGTGCCATTTTTTTTATTGATTTTTGCATGTTAAAATAACATTAAATATGATTAATTTATAGAGGTAGCAAAATATAATCATTTATTAAAGAGGGTAAACAGATGGATAATGATGACACAATAACTGCAATAGGAACAAAACCAGGTGAAGCTGCAATAGGAATAGTGAAGGTGAGCGGTAACAAATCAATAGCCATAGTCGATAGGATATTCAGGTCAAAAAGCAGAAAAAAGCTTTCAGCCATTGAGACTTACAATATGATTTATGGACATATTGTTGATAAAAACAGCGATATTATAGATGAAGTTATAGTATCTGTAATGAAAAGCCCCCATTCATATACAAGAGAGGATGTCGTTGAAATAAATTGTCATGGTGGGCTGGTTGCAACAGAAAAGGTGCTGGAATTGTGTGTTGAAAATGGCGCAAGAATAGCAGAACCGGGAGAATTTACAAAAAGAGCTTTTTTAAATGGGAGAATAGACCTTTCTCAGGCCGAAGCTGTGATTGACCTTGTGAGATCAAAAACAGAGCAAAGCCTGAAAATAGCAGCTAAAAATTTACAGGGTAATATAAAGAATGAGATTAATAAAATCAGACAGGAAATCCTGGATATAATAATACAGCTGGAAGCATCTGTAGATTTTATTGAAGAAGACCTCGAAGTGACTCCATATCATGAACTGGAGAAAAGAGTAAGGGTAATAGAAAAAGAACTGGAAGATATGATTAAAAACGAAAAAAGGGGAGAAATAATAAAAAACGGAATAAAGATAGCAATTATTGGAAAGCCAAATGTTGGGAAATCCAGCCTGCTCAATATGCTATCCAGAAAGGATAAAGCAATAGTAACTTCAATACCGGGAACAACAAGAGATGCAGTAGAGGAGATATTATATGTGGAAGGAATACCTCTTATACTTGTGGATACTGCAGGCATAAGAGAGACAAAAAATATTATTGAAAAGATTGGAGTTGAAAAAAGCTTGAGACACATAGATGAAGCAGAACTGGTGATCATGGTGCTTGATGGCAATAGAAAATTTGATAATAAGGACCTGCAGATAATTAAAAAAGTAAGGGAAAAAACAATAATATGTTGTATAAACAAGGTAGACCTTGAACAAAATATTGAAATGGGTAAGGTGCTGGATTATTTTGATGAAGAAAAAATTGTAAAAATCTCTGCATTAAAGGGTATAGGAATAGAAAAGCTTGAAAATATGATAAAAGAGCTGGTGCTGGGTGATGGAGAAATCAATCTGGAAGAAATGATTATAATTAATAAAAGGCATAAAAATATATTGACAGAGGTTAAAAAACTATTAGAAAATGCCAGGAAAGCAATGGTGGAGGACATGTCAGAAGAATTCCCCTGCTGTGACCTCAGAGAGGCTTATGGCCTTCTGGGGGAAATAGTTGGTGAGACAGTTACGGATGATATCCTTGATGGAATATTCAGCCAGTTCTGTATTGGAAAATAAGGAAAATAGAAATGCCAAAAAGCAATACAGTAAGAATATTTGGCGAAATGTTTCACGTGAAACACAAGCAGTTGATGACATAAAGAAAAGATGGTTAGAAACAATAATAAACTAAAATATGATGTGATAGTAATCGGGGCCGGTCATGCAGGCTGTGAGGCAGCACTGGCAGCAGCAAGAGGTAACTCTAAAACCCTTCTTGTTTCAATCAATATGGATACCACAGAGCTAATGCCTTATGGGAATGAGATGGGTGGAGCAGGGCAGGACCTGCTGATAAAAGAAATAGACGTTATGGGCGGGGAAATACTTAAAAACATTAAAAATAATTATATTAATATCAGGGTAGATAATAAATGGATTGATTATTCAGTGAAAACCACGAAAGTGCTTGTTGATGGGAGAAGATATTTGCTTTTAATGAAGAAAGTGCTTGAAAATCAGAATAACCTGGACCTGAGACAGGGCCTGATAGTGGACATCTGTAAGGATGGATATTTATATAATTTAAAAACAAGTGATGGAATTACATATTCAGCATATTGTGTGGTTGTGTGTACAGGAACTTTTCTTGGTGGAAAAATATTCTGGGGGGAATATGAATTAGAAGCTGGAAGGCAGGGAGAAATATGTTCCAGGAGACTTCTTGAGAGTTTAAAGGATTATGGATTCGAGTTTAAAAGAGTAAGAAATTATGTTGCTCCACTGGTAGACAGTAAAACAATTAATAAGGGGAGTCTTGAAAGACAGCTATTTAAAGAAGAAAATGGTAGTTTCTTATCCGGGAACGATTTGAAAGTTAAAAGGCAGATGCATAGTTATAAAACATATATAAATAAAAATTTTGTTGATTACTTATTAAAAAATGAGGATAAAATAAAATCTCCAGGTGAACACGGTAATAAATATGAAGATGAGTCCATTTCCATTGAGTCGGTGATATTAAGAAATAAAAATAGAGGAAGGAAGGAAGTTTTTATAAACCCTATGGGTAGAAATACAACTGAAGTATACCTGCAGGGGCTTGAAACAGCGCTACACGAAGAATTGCAAACCGGGATGTTAAAAAAATTGGATGGTTTTGAGGATATAGAGATTACAAGACCGGGTTATGGTATTGAATACAGTATCCTGAGCCCGCTTCAACTAAAGAGTGATTTACAGGCTAAAAATATGGAAGGGATTTATTTTGCCGGACTCATAAATGGAACAAGGGGGTATGAGGAATCTGCTGCACAGGGAATGGTTGCTGGTATGAATGCATCAAGAAAGTCTAAAGGACTTAAAAGTATCTATTTTAAGAAAGAAGATAGCTGCACGGGAATGCTCATAGACAGTATTGTATCCGGAAACAATAGCAGAGGATTATACCGGCTAAACCCGGGCCTGGAGGAATATATGACCTATAAGAGGAAGGATATTAACAGTAAAATACTGTAGAGCTTTTAGAAAATAATAAAAATAGAAGATACGAAAGCAGGAGTTGAAAAACTTTAAATATTTTTAAATAGGTATTTTTGTTTCACGTGAAACACTATTTTAAATTTTTCATTATGTTAATCAAAGAGGCAGATATAAAATATGAACTATGATGTGATAGTTGTAGGAGCCGGCCATGCAGGCTGCGAGGCTGCCCTGGCAGCAGCAAGACTGGGTTTAAAAACACTAATTCTTACCATTAATCCGGACAAGATAGCTTTAATGCCATGCAATCCTTCAATAGGAGGGGTAGGGAAAAGCCAGCTTGTAAGCGAATTAGACGCACTGGGCGGACAGATGGCAAAAGTTGCTGATAAGACGTATATACAGTTAAGGGTATTAAACAAAAGAAAAGGTCCTGCAGTCCAGGCTCTCAGAGCACAGATAGATAAAAAAGAATATGAAATAGAAATGAAAAGGGTCCTTGAGAATACAGAAAATTTAACCTTGAGACAGGGAACAGTTAATAAAATACTTGTAAAAAATGACACCGTAACAGGCGTAAGTATAGAAAGCGGGCTGGAGTTTAAAGCAAAAGCAGTAATTGTGACAACAGGAACTTTTCTTAGGGGCAGGATAATTATCGGGAGAAAAGATTATCATGCAGGTAGAATGGGAGAGTATCCTGCGATGAATTTAACAAATAATCTGATTTCTCTCGGATTTAAAATAGGAAGATTCCAGACCGCAACTCCTCCCAGGGTTGACAAAAGAACACTGGACCTATCAAAAACAGAAATTCAAAGAGGCGAAGAAGAGCCAGTGGGATTTTCCATCTGGAATAAAGGAGGAATTCGCAAAAATATTGAGTGCTATTTAACTTATACGAACAAAAAAACCAACGAAATTGTTAGGAAAAATATAGAGGAATCTCCTATAAAATCAGGGATGGTTGACACCCATGGACCAAGACACTGTCCTTCTATTGATAGAAAAGTAATTAATTTTCCGGAAAAGACGAGGCATCCAATTTTTATTGAGCCAGAGGGTGAAAACACAAATGAAATGTATTTGCAGGGGCTGACCACAAGCATGCCACCTGAAATACAGCAAAAAATAATAAATACTGTAAGCGGACTTGAGAATGCAAGAATAATAAGACCTGGTTATGCAGTAGAATATGATTATATAATCCCCAATCAATTAAATTTTACACTTGAATCGAAAAAGATTAGTAATTTGTATTTTGCAGGGCAGATAAACGGTACATCGGGGTATGAGGAAGCTGCTGTTCAGGGGTTTTTAAGTGGTGTTAATGCAGCGCAGAAAATAAAAAACAGGCCCCCTCTGATCCTTACAAGAGATAATAGTTATATAGGTGTTCTGATAGATGATCTTATAACCAAAGAACTGATAGAACCATATAGAATGTATACTTCAAGAGCAGAGTACAGGCTTATATTAAGGTGTGATAATGCAGATATAAGATTGAGTGGTTACGGGAAAAACATCGGGCTTATAACCAGTGAACAGTATAAAAAGGTTCTAAATAAAGAAAATAAAATAAACGAAGCTATAGAAAAATTAAAATCGATATGGATAAATCCAGGCAAGACCACAATCCGGCTTTTTGAAAATGTGGATACAAAACTGATGGCAGATACTTCACTAAGTGCTTATAAACTTTTAAAAAGACCCGGGGTTAATATAGATGACATTACAGGTCTTCTTAATGATTCAAATGGGGATTACGATAAAGATATATTAAAGCAGGTAGAAATTATAGTAAAGTACGAGGGGTATATAAACAGGCAGTTAAACGAGATTAAAAAAATGGAGGGACTTGAAAAATATTACCTTCCACAAGATCTCAATTATTTTGACATAACAGGTCTGACCTATGAAGCAAAAGAGAAGCTTTCAGAAATCAGACCAAACACTCTTGGGCAGGCTTCAAGGATAGCAGGAATATCTCCTGCAGACATTTCAATACTTATGTTAAATCTGAAAGGAAAATTAAAAAAGGTGAAACAGTTTGGATATTGAAGATACTTTAAAATTAGCACTTATAGAAATGGGCATACACTTTACAAGTAATCAGCTGGATGCCCTGAAAAGGTATCTTGACATAGTTTTTAATTATAACAAAAGAATTAATCTAACAGGCACAAAAAATAAAGAAGAGATACTCAAAAGGCATATTCTGGATTCTATATCGCTGCTAAAATATAAAAGTGAGCTTTTTGATAGATGCGGCATGGGTTCAAACGATCAAAAAGTACTGGATCTGGGAACCGGGGCCGGGCTGCCGGGAATACCTCTTTCTATTTTTGTAACCAATAAAATATTTTACTTACTGGATAGTTCGCTTAAGAAAACCGATTTTTTAGAAATGGTTAAAGGAGAGTTAAATCTTAGGAACGTAAAAATATTAAGGGGGAGAGCAGAAGAGCTTGGAGCCAGGAGTATTTATAGAGAAAGCTTTGATATAGTCCTGGCGAGAGCGGTAGCAAATATTAGAATTTTAAATGAATTATCAATTCCATTTTGTAAAATTAATGGTAGAATTATATTTTATAAGAGTAGAAAAATAGATGCTGAATTGGAAGAAGGAAGGGAATCCATATTAAAACTAGGAGGAATTATAGAAGATTTATTAGAAGTCAGGGTTCCTTATATAGATGAAAAAAGATTTTTTCTGGTAATAAATAAAATAAAAGAATCACCGGGAGCGTACCCGCGTAGCTTTAACAGAATAAAAAAGAATCCTCTTTAAAATATGTAGATATTACTATAAAATAAGCATATATGCAAAAGCATAAATATGCTATAGAAATAAAATAAGTTTTTAGTTGAAAAATTTAATGAAATTTTTTAACAGGATAATTAAAAACAAAAACGACAAAGAACAATTGGAGAAAAGAGAACATCTTAAAAGAATAATTGCGATTACTAACCAGAAGGGAGGAGTAGGTAAAAGCACCACAGCGGTAAATATTTCAGCTTACATGGGTTCCTATGGCTATAGAACATTATTGATAGACCTCGATCCGCAGAGCAACTCTACCAGTGGTCTTGGAATAAGCCCGATAGATATTAAAGAATCAATTTATGATATTTTAATTCATGAACTGGAACCAGATGAAGTAATCTTAAATACAGGATATACAAACCTTGAAATAATCCCATCATCAATACAGCTTGCAGGGGCAGAAGTTGAACTGGTTCCAAGCCTAAAAAGAGAATTTAAGTTAAAGGAAGCAGTAAGTAAAATTGAAAACAATTACGATTTTATCATAATTGATTGTCCGCCTGCACTTGGATTGTTAACAATAAATGCACTTACGGCAGCAAGGGAAGTTATTATACCAATACAGTGTGAATACTATGCGCTTGAAGGTCTTGGACAGCTTTTGAATACAATAAACCTGGTAAAAAAGAATCTTAATAATGATTTAAAAATAACAGGTGCAATAATGACAATGTATGACCCCAGAATAAAACTTTCAGGCCAGGTAATTGAGGAAGTTAAGAATTATTTCTCAGAAAAGGTATATAAGACAATTATTCCCAGAAATGTCAGGCTGAGTGAAGCACCAAGTTATGGCAAACCCATAATAGATTACGATCCTGAATGTAAAGGTGCAGAAGCTTATAAAAATTTTACAAAGGAAGTGATTGAAAATGGCTAGAAGGGGTTTGGGAAGAGGGTTAAATGCATTAATCCCGACTATGGAAAGACCTTCTGAAAATGAATTAAATGCAATTATTGAACTGCCACTGGACAAAATTATTCCAAATAAAAATCAACCAAGGAGTAAATTTAGTGAAGATTCACTGGCAGAACTGGCTGAGTCAATTAAAGAATTCGGGGTTATTCAGCCCATAGTAGTGAGAAAACTTGATGGAGTGGAAAAATATGAAATCATAACAGGAGAGCGAAGATACAGGGCTACTAAAAATACTGGTATAACCACAATTCCTTCAATTGTGGTTAATGATATAGATGATATTTCTTCTCTCGAGATGGCACTTATTGAAAATATTCACAGAGAAGACCTTAGCCCTATGGAGAAAGCCCATACTTATAAACAGCTTATAGAAGAATTTAAAATCACTCATGAGAAACTTTCAAAAAGAATTGGGAAAAGCAGGGCATCAATTACGAATACACTTAGATTGCTTGCCCTTCCAGTAGAAATACAAAAAATGGTAAATGAAGGAAAAATAAGTGAAGGGCATGCAAGAGC
This sequence comes from Actinomycetota bacterium, assembly GCA_028696435.1. Classification (GTDB taxonomy): domain Bacteria; phylum Actinomycetota; class Humimicrobiia; order Humimicrobiales; family Humimicrobiaceae; genus JAQVEM01. Next base: position 9,200 of record JAQVHC010000005.1, read on the forward strand.
AATATTAACTCTGGATAATGATAACGAAAGAATAAACCTTGCAAACCATATTATAAAAAATGATTTAAGTGTAAGAGAAGCAGAAAAAATTGTAGAAAGGAAAAGGAGACCAGCAGTAGAGATAAAGGCAAAAAAAGTTTTACAGTTAAGTAAAATCCCGGAAATTGCCAGTAAATTATCTGAATTTCTTAATGCCCCTGTAAAAATAACTATGAGCAAAAAAAAAGGGAAAATTATTGTAGAGTTTGGAACCGTTAAAGACCTTGAAAGAATAGTGGAGAGAATTGTCCGGTAAAAAACCTGATTGGCTCAAGAAGAAAGTAAAATTAAATAACAAAAAAATTAATGAAGTCACAAACCTTATTACCAGTCTTCATTTAAACACAGTCTGTCAGAGTGCCAGGTGTCCCAATATTTATGAATGTTTCAGTAATAAAACCGCAACCTTTATGATTCTTGGGGATGTCTGTACAAGAAACTGTGGTTTCTGCGGTATAAAAAAGGGGAGGCCGGAAGCGCCTGATGAGGATGAGCCCCTGAGAGTTGCCAGAGCTGTGAATGAAATGGGTTTAAAATATGTCGTTATAACATCAGTAACAAGAGACGACCTTCCTGACGGTGGGAGCAACCAGTTTATAAAAACTGTAAGAGGGATACAGAAAAAAAATCCAGATGTAAAAATAGAGTGCCTTATTCCTGATTTTAAAGGGAATTTAGATAGTCTAAAAAACCTGCTTTCGCAAAATCTTATTGTATTGAATCATAATATTGAAACTACCAGGGAAAATTTTAAAAAAGTAAAGAAAAATTCAAATTATGAGAATTCACTTAACATATTAAAGTACACAAAGACTTTAAGACCGGATATTTTTACAAAATCAGGTTTTATGCTTGGACTGGGAGAGGGAGAAGAAGAAATAATCGGGCTACTTTCTGATCTGAAGGAAGTAGCTTGTGATATTATTACTATAGGACAGTATCTCAGGCCTTCTGAACATAATTTACCGGTTAAAAAATATTACAGCCCGGAAGAATTTAAAAAAATAGAAGAAATTGCAGAAGGTTATGGATTTAAAGAGGTAATCTGTGGACCATTTGTAAGGTCTTCTTATAATGCTGCTGCGGCTGTTCGGAAGATTTTAAAATGTGACAGCTCATAATAATGAAGATTAATATTGTATTTCCCGGAGATGAGGATTTAAGTGAGGAGTATAAAAGAAAAATTTCATTCTCTTATAAAAAGAATAAAAGAATATAATAAAATTGCTAATATTTCAAAAATTATCAGAAGGTATTTTGCAATCAATGGCTTTGATGGAGCAATTACAATAATTGGCGCTCTGGTAGGAAGTTATATTATTGGAATAGATGATTATAAGCATGTAGTAATAACCGGTTCCGCAATATGCATTTCCCTGGGTGTTTCAGGAGTGTGGAGTGCTTATAGCAGTGAAAGTGCTGAAAGAAAGAAGGAAATACGCGATCTGGAAGAATCAGTTCTGCGTAATCTAGAGGAGACGGTAATAGCAAAAGCACAAAAATTTGCTGCAGGAGTTCTTGCTGTAGTAAATGGCCTTTCACCAGTATTAACAGGTTTTATACCATTGATTCCTTTTCTTTTTGGGAGGATTCTGCCTATTTATATCTGTTATTATGCAGGGTTTGCTCTCGCATTTTTAATATTATTTGGGATAGGTTTATTTCTTGGTAAAATTTCCAGGAGTAATCTTATAATAAGCGGGATGAAAATGGTTACAGCAGGAATCTGTTGCGTCATTCTAAGTTTATTACTATCACTTATTGAATAATCTCATGACGCAAAAATCATGGATATAACATCTAAATCTGGTTATCACGTTAACCATCTGAAGCTGCTACTTTAAGTTTTCTTTTATCTGAATATAAATATAGTTTTATTGTGGAATTGATAAAAAATCACTAACTTTATATAAAAGTTAAAAAGATTTCACAATCATATAATAACATAATAAGGTTAAAAAAGTATTTATCATATTTCTGAATATTTATTTATCTTTTGAAGATAGTGTGTTAGTATTATTGCGCAAGCGCTTTTATAATATTTAAAAAACTCCAGGAGGCTGATTATGGTTAATTACAATGATATAGCAAAACTTGCAAAAGTGTCTCCTACAACAGTTTCACATGTAATTAATGAAACAAGGTTTGTGATGCCCGAAACAAAAGAAAGAGTTTATAAGGCAATGAGAGAGCTAAAATACCAGCCAAATCTTCTTGCGAGGAGTCTTGCCACAGGTAAAACACAAACAGTGGGGCTTGTTATTTCAGATATTAGAAATCCATTCTATCCGGAGCTTGTACAGGGAGTTGAAGAGATGGCAGTTAAAAATGATTACAATGTATTTCTGTGTAACACTGATTATGACATAGAAAAAGGGGTAAAATCCATAGGTGCCCTTATCAAAAGAAAAATTGATGGCATAATTGTTGCATCAAGCCAGGTTGATAACTCTATCCTGAAACAGTTAACCGACACAGATGTTAACTTTGTTCTGGTTGACTGGTGTAAAAGAAACATAAAAGTAGACAGTCTTTATTTTGATTATAAAGTTGGCATAGCAGAAGCAGTTTCTCATCTGGTTTCTGTTGGGCACAGGGATATTTATTTTATAGGTGGTCCTAAAAACTTAAAAACAGCAGAAATAAGGATAAGAAATTTTATAGACATTATGGAAAGTTATAAGGATCTCAGATTAAATTATAAGATACTGGAAGGCAATCACAAAATAGATGGAGGCTATGAAGCTGCCAGAAAGATGTTGAAAAACAAAGACTTACCTACAGCGGTTATGTGCTCAAACGACCTCACGGCAATAGGAGCAATGAAAGCATTCCAGAGCGGAGGCCTTGAAATCCCTGAGGATATATCTATTATTGGTCTGGATAATATTGCGCTGACCGAAATTGTCTCACCTGAACTAACAACAATAGAGCTTGAAAGATATAAGATAGGTAAAACTGCAATGGAGATGCTGTTAAACAGGATAAAAGATAAAAAATTACCCAGGCAAATATGCACTTTTAAGACAAAATTAATTGTAAGAAAGAGCACTGCTGAAAATAAGAAAAATTAATAAATTAATGAATATTTTAAAAATTATTTTGCCTGTATATAAAAATTGAATATTCATTTTAAATGGCGGATCTTAGCAAAGCCTGTTCTCAGGTATTTCAAGAAGTATTAGTCTTAATGTGATATCTGACTTTTCAAGCCTGAAATAATTAAGTACTAAAGTATCTTACCTTTTTATTCTTCTTATCTCTTCTACATGCCATCAGTCTTTCTTAACTTTAAAGCAGGTATTAACTTACAGAAATTAAACTAGAGGATTTTGTATTCATATATACAAGCTTAATATTCTATTATTGCAGAGTGGGACTGGTAATAATAATATTTTGTTTATTTTTTATAGATGGGCAGTCGAGAAAGGATAAAAGGCGATGTTTGTCAAAGTTGTACTTCATTGAAAAGTTAGCCTCTTCTATTTGTGTAGAATATCTAAATTTGACCTTCTATATTATTTTTTCAAAATTTCTACTATATATGTATGCCTATTCTGTATAAACCATATAGGCAAGTAGCCCTTTACTTGAAAATTTTTGTATCCCTACACACATAGCAGATTTTAGTAAATCAATAACAATTGCTACTGCTACCCCACCAAAATAAATAAACGCATTTTCTGTTGCGTATGTTATATTTTCCTTAGTCTTAGATTCTATAGCTCTACAGAAGTAAACTGTCTTGCAGTCAGTATTAACCACAAATACCCGAGTCTCTTTTTGTCCAATAGTTTTAGTAGTATTGTATCAAGGATATTTAGAATATTTTTATTCTCAAGGCCACCAGCCCTCCAGTCGATAATATATATAATCAATACAACAAGTCACGAGGCATAAAATTCTACTGTTATTTTTCTTATACTAATACCAGCTTCACATAATTTTATTATTTCCCTAATCTTTCCTCTGCTTATCCTGTTTACCATAATGTTTTACTTCTATCTTTAAAATTTTTAAATAGATAGAAGTAAGTTTAAATTAATTATTATTTGATGATTAAAATATTATTCAGTTTGAAAATTACTACTCATTCCGTTCTTGATCCAAAAAATAGTAGTAATTTTGGTGTGGAATAGGTGAAAGGTTTAGACTATATTATCTAACAGGTTTAAAGTGGAAACTACATTAATAATGCTTAATTATTTTTGAGTACTAAGGGTTCTTTATTTATAAAAAAGATAAAAAAGATTACTGAATAGTTGTAAAAGGCAAGGAGAAAAAATTAAACTTGACATCGGAATTTATTTCTTATACTATAAGAAAGCACTTACGCAAGTGCTTTTATATTAATTGAGTTGTAAATTAAAGTTCCGTAACTGTAAGTTAGTCTGTAGTTAGACTCTTGAAATATGTAGTTTTATAAAATCTGAGAAATATTGTGAGATAATTTTTAAATATTAAATAGTATAAAAAATAAAGTTGCTAAAAATGATCAGAAACCATAAAAGAATAATTTGGATAAACATATTAAAGGTACAAAATTTAAGAAAGTAACTTAAAAAATAAGAAAGGAAATGAAATGAAAAAGAAGATCATAATTGTTATCATGTGTTTGACTTTTGCGCTCAGTGTTTTGGGTTTAGCTGGGTGCAGGCAGACCATGGAACCCTCTACTTCAGATACCTCCATTGAACCTAAGGTCACTGAGGAATCTGCAGAAACAACTGGAACAGAAGAAAAGATTAAAATTACCTTTATGGGCTGGGGTACCGACGCTGAAATTGCCACTTTTAAGGAGATGCTCGCACAGTATGAAACCAAGTACCCTGATGTCGAGGTGGAATATATCGTAGTAGCAGATAATGAGTTTGATACAAAATTGCAGACTATGATAGGTGCTGGACAGTGTCCAGATGCATTCTACTCCCATATCGATAGAATGATGAAGTATGCTGTCACTGGCAACCTCTATGATCTAACTGATTATGTTGAAAATAACGAGATATTTGATCCCGACAATGTTTGGGAATGTCTCATAAATTTGTATCGTTTTGATGGAAATATGCAGGGTTCCGGAAGTATTTACGCTCTACCTAAAGATGTAAGTGTATTCCCAGTATTTTATAATGTTGACCTGTTCAAGGCTGCCGGTGTTACTCCACCAACCATTGATAATCCATGGGATTGGAATGATTATCTCGAAGCTGCAAAGAAACTGACTACTGGAGAGGGTGATAATAAGATCTACGGAACCGGAGCATATTCCCTCGAATCTGCTGTATGGTCTAATGGTGCAGAGTGGGTGGATCAGGAAACTCTCACGAAGGTACAGATTGATGATCCTGCCTTTATCCAAGCGCTGCAGTGGTGTGCGGACCTTCGCCTTGTTCATGGTGTTGCTCCTACTGCATCTGAAACTGAATCCCTAAGCGATTACGACCGCTTCAAGCAGGGCAAGCTTGCTATGGTAGGTGCTGGCACATGGAGCCTTGCTGATTTCTGGGCGAACTGTGACTTTGAATGGGATGTTATGAACTGGCCTGTAAGTCCAAACACTGGCAAAAGCGAGATCTGGTTTGGTAGCGCAGGTCTGTCAGTTTCCTCTACCACTGCTAATCCAGAGGCAGCTTGTAACCTTATTGCTTACCTTTCCTTCAATGAGGATGCGCAGAGGACCGCTTACACAATGGGTCAGGCAATCCCAATGCTTAAAGACATGGCTTATGGTGAATATATGAACTTCGAAAAACCCCCTGCAAGCAAAGAGGTGTTATTTGATATTCTAGAAAACCATGCACGCCTTGCAACCCAGTCCCGCACCTTCAACCAGGAGTGGTTTAATGAATTTTACTCTAATATTGATGCTGTGTTTAATGGTGAGATGACTGCCCAGCAATACTGCGAGTCTATAAAGGATACCATTCAACAGCTACTTGATGATAGCAATGCACAAAAAGCAGAATATAGCAAAAGTAGTAATTAATTAACAAAAAGCTTATAGTGAAAATATATCAGCAGGTATATATACCTGCTGATATATTGGTACCATGAGGTGAACAAATTGGATTGTATGAATGCTAGAAGCAAAGATAAAAAGGGAAAGGGCAAGAGTAAATTAGAAAGGCGTGAAGGCTTAGCAGGACTACTTTTTGTTTCGCCTACTATCATATATTTCATCGTATTTTTTCTACTTCCACTCGTGGTGTGCGTCTATGCAAGCTTCACTAATTGGAATATATTATCTCCAAATAGAATTTTTGTGGGTACCCTAAATTATGAAAAGCTATTTATGGATCCCAAATTTTGGAAGGCTTTGAAAAACACATTATTTATGCTTATACCTATTCCAATTTATATTACGTTTGCACTACTTTTTGCATACGCATGCCATAAGAACATACTTGGTCAAAAGGTTTTTCGAGCGATCTATTATTTGCCTTACATATCATCGATTGTGGCGCTGACGCTCATTTGGATGTGGTTGTTTAATTCACAGTATGGTCTTGTGAATAGTTTTCTCTCTCTGTTCGTTGATAATCCGCCAAGCTGGCTAAGTGATCCATTCTGGACAAAATGGATGATTGTAATTATGATTTCTTGGAAATTGATTGGGTTTACATCGATTTACTACATTGCAGCACTCAAATCAATACCTAAAAGTTATTATGAAGCAGCTCAGATAGACGGTGCAGGACCGAGACAGCAATTTTTCAAGATCACCCTACCGTTAATTACTCCTACAACCTTTTACCTGCTGGTCATTGGAATGATTGGTTCACTTCAAACTTTTGTAGAGGTACAGATGTTTGCCCCGGATGGTGGACGTGGGTATGGTGTAGGAACCATTGTTTTCTATATCTGGCAAAAAGCATTTTCCAGTAGCCAGATGGGCTATGCATGCGCAATAGCTACGGTGTTTGGTCTGTTTATATTAGTCGTTACTGTAGTCCAGTTTACCGTATCGCGCAAATGGGTTTTTGAGGGGGATTAAGAGATGAAGAAAAAAATAAGTCCAGTACGAATTATTATCTTTATAATATTGCTCATTGGTGCAATCACTATGATAGTCCCTTTTGCGTGGATGCTTAGCACCTCACTTAAGGAAGCCAACCTTGTATACACCATCCCTCCTCAGTGGATACCACAGCCTGTGGATTGGAAGAACTATGTGGAAATATGGACAGCTTCTAATCTGCTTACTGGAATTAAAAACAGCTGTATCATAAGTGTGTCTGTATTGGTTTTCTGTACTTTTACCTCCAGTATGGCAGCCTTTGCATTTTCGAAGCTGAGCTTTCCATTCAAGAATGCCATATTCGTGATGCTGCTTACCACCATAATGGTTCCTCTTGTGGTATTATTGGTTCCGCTATTTGTAATATATACAAAAATAGGCTGGATAGACACATTGCTTCCTATGATTGTTCCAGCGTCAATGTGCAACATCAACATTATTTTTTTTCTGCGCCAGTATATGACAGGTCTTCCCAAGGAGCTACTGGATGCTGCTAAGATTGATGGATGTGGTTACTTTAGTGCATATTGGCGGATTTACCTACCTCTTTGCAAACCTGCTATAGTCGCAAATGTGATTATGTTGTTTATGATTACATGGAATGATTATTTCGGTCCACTTGTATTTACGCACAGCGAATCCAAGCAGAACATCCAGGTGGCCATTGCAATGCTTAACTCGCACTATATCCAACAGACAGATATTCCGCTTATGATGGCAGCATCATTGATTGCTATATTACCTGTACTGATATTGTTTATCATCTGCCAGAAGTATTTTACCGAAACTTTTGTTATGACTGGCATAAAGGGGTGAATTTGAATTTATATTGTAATCCGATAAAAAAGCAAGGAGATTTTGCTGATCCTTTTGTACTGCGTTACAATGGGAAATACTATTTGTACTGTACAAATCCCGATATCCGTTGTTGGAGTTCGGATAATCTTGTTAACTGGGAACTCGAAGGCCCTACAATAAATTCAGATACGTTTCCTTCATTGGTTCCGTTTGCCCCGGAGGTTGTGTATTGGAATGGAGTGTTCTATATGTATACCTCTCCCAACGGAATGGGACATTATGTGTTAAAGAGTAAAAGTGCCACAGGTCCTTTTTACCCAGTGACCGGCAATGTAGCACATTGCATAGATGGCTCCGTTTTTATTGACGATGATGGCAAGTGGTACTTCTATTGGGCAGATGAGAGTGGTATATTGGGCTGTGAAATGAGTTCACCCACTGAATTTGGTAAGGTAGTAAATACAGGTGCTTACATGCGTGGATGGACAGAAGGCCCAATGGTTATAAAGGAAAATAACATGTATTACATGACCTACACTGGAAACCACTATCTTTCCAAAGGCTACCGGGTAAATGCCGCGAAAAGCAAACATCCGCTTACAGGGTATATAGATTGTTTATGCAATCCGATCCTTGTACACACAGAGGAACCATGGGTTGGGCTAGGTCATAGTTCCACTGTTTATGGTCCGGATATGCTTACCCGGTACATTGTTTACCACAATATCAACCCGGATAGATCACGTGATTTAAATATAGACGCTATTATCTTGGATGAAGATGTACATGTAATGGGTCCCACAAACTTTCCACAGCCTGCTCCCATGCTACCTGATTTTTCAGACAACATGGTTTCAGATAGGAGTGCGGCTAACTGGAATGTGCTCAGCGGAAAGTGGGAAGTGCGTGATGGTTTCCATATAGCCTCCCCAAATTTTTGGTGCCTTAGCACACGTACTTTACACGTTAAATCTGGCGTTATTGAGTTTAACCTCTGTGTGAAGGACGGCGAGGGAATCTATGGCGTCAGTATAGGCGCTTTTCGTATTGTCATGAATACCGCTTCAAATCTCATAAAGCTAATAGGGCAGGACGGTACATCGCTATATGAATGCATCATTCCGTATGAGTATTTACACAGGGCACTGCACTGCCTGCGGTTACGTTATGACAAAGACGGCGCCAATTTGTATATAGACGACAGAAAAACAGCGGAATTTAACGTCCATATTCGTGCTGGAGAAGGGATAGGCTATTTTTCAGAAGGTCCAAACATTGCAATAGGTTACACGGCGTTTAATTCAGGAGATACAAAAATCGCCGCTGCAAAACTTTTCATTCCAGTGCCATGCTCAATATTACTAAACGGAAAGACATACGAAAAGCTGAAACTGAATGTAGCACAAACAGCAGAATATATTTTTGCAGTCATGTGTAAAGATGTGCAAAATGCCCAGTCAAGCCTTACTGTAACGATTGATGGAAATGATACAGAAGTTACATTTATTACAGCTAGCTGTGATATTGCAATATATGTACTCACTCTGTCGCAAGGACTTCATGAAGTATCTATTATTTTGGGCGATGGCCTGTGTTGTCCTTCAGCACTTTACATTAATATGAATGGAAAGGGTGGGCAAACCGAAATAGAAATAGGGAGTTTTGGTCCATATGACAAACAATGCTGGGGCAGTATAGATTTACCCCACTTTGAAGCAGGACTCGAGTTTAAAGGCTGTGCAAAGTCCGAACACGCATCTATTGGCATCATATTCAGAGCAAGCGAATTATCCGATGGCGGTGAAGGTGACGATAAGAAGCTGGGCATTAATTTCTTTATCGGCTATTGCATTTCTTTGGAGCACGATCATATTGTACTCACCAAGCATAGATATGACGAAAAAGAACTGCTTAGCAAAAAGATAAACCATTGTTACACAGATATTCATAATTTAAATATACGGATAGATGTAAATGATATAAAGGTATTTATTAACAACTGTGATACTACGGTAATAGAATATCATGACCCATCGCCGATATTATTTGGACGGGCAGGTATACGTGTAAAAGACTACAAGGTCGATTATGCTACTTTTTATAAATTCTAATTTATTTTAAAAGAGGTTTAGAATGATAAAATTTCACATTAAAAAGATTTTCTTGATGCCAATTGCTTTTATTGTTACTCTGATGTTAGCTTTTGTCGTGATTCTGGTACTGCCATTGTCTCCTGTTTTGGCAAATAATGCAACGGGTGTAACAATTTATGGCAATGCGACCGATGACCGTTGCTTTTATGAGAGGGTTGTTACTCTATCGAATGGAGATTTATTGGCTACCTGGATGCGTGAGTTTCCAATCGATACGGGTTGGAGTGGTATGAAGAGCTTTTATTTCTATAAAAGTTCTGACCACGGAAAAACATGGTCTTATGTGAGTGAATTAGATCCATCAAATTATCAAGGCCTTTCACGAAACAAAATGGGAATGCCAGGTATGTTTGTACTTCCACAAGACATTGGGGACCTTTCGGAAGGTACAGTGCTTTTTGCAACTTCTGATTGGGATGTGAATTCAGATTACTGCATACACATCTGGGTAAGCACTAATAACGGTTCGACATGGTCGCTATTCAGCAATTTAGCACCCAGGGGCGATAGCAGTCAGAGCGTATGGGAACCGGAATTTGCAATTAGCAATAATGAGCTGCTTGTTTGCTATTATTCGGACGAGCGCCAAGACGGTTATGACCAATGCATTGCATTAGAAACATCAGAGGATGGAGTTAATTGGAGTGATTATACAATAATTGTAGGTGAACACGATCCTGATTGGGAACGTGGGGTGGACCCGCCGATGTGGAGGCCTGGTATGCCCCGCGTAATACAACTAGTTGACGGTACATATTTTATGGCCTATGAGAATGTATGCGGTGGATATGATGGCATTGTTTCCTGCAGGACATCTGAAGACGGTATCGATTGGAGTGACACGGATGAATTAGGCACGACAGTTGGGGCGTCTGGAACGGCTGCATATCAATGCCCGGAGATTGCATGTATAGATGACGGAAGCGATTATGGGCGCATATTTTTGCGTGGCATGAATGATACTTGCTCTGGCAGCTTATGTTATACTTCCACTAATGCAGGCCAAACATGGCAATTGATAGATGCACCGCTGACTGCTGTAAGGAGAGAGTCAGTTGCTAGCGGCTGGAGCGGGGCGTTTGTAGCTCATGGAGATCGGTTAATTGAGCTAAACAATTGTTATAATGGATCATATAATGAAGTTCGCTGTGGCACAGGAATCATGCATGGAAGCAAGCTTATTGTAGATGGTGCTGATTACAAGATTAAAAATGTTGTATCAGATTATTGCCTCGATGATGCTGATGGTTCAAAAGAATGGGGCAACCAGATGATCCAGTGGACTGATAACAATCTACATACCCAAAGCTGGCATACCAAGAATATATCATCAGCAGCTAGTGAATATTTTGCACTAATATGTAATTGGAGCGATTTGGCACTTGATAATCCCAATGGTTCACAGGAGAGTGGAACAAGAATAATCCAGTGGGATAAGAACTATTCTTCAGCACAGCAATGGAAGTTTAATCCTATTAGCAATGGTTATTTTAAGATACAGAATAGATGCAGCGGACTTTATCTTAACACGGAGAATGATTCCACAGAATTGCATGCATATATTGTTCAAAGCACACCTAGTTCCAGTAATACACAAAAATGGAAAGTTGAAAGAATATATGAGGTTGCACGGCTTCGTTCTTATAATATTTATGATTGTCATGTATACCACAATAGTAGTGGCAGTGTTTTAATTGCAAATGAATCAACATCAATGTCGCCTTACAGCTCCCAGTGGCGGGTTGTTCCAGGACTTAAGAACTCGAGTTATATTTCGTTTGAATCGTTAGACCATCCAGGTTACTACCTGCGTCACTACGACGGGAATGTGATTATATCGCCGTATGAGGATAATGATATATTCAAACAAGATGCTACCTGGCGTCCTCACGATGGACTTTATGGTTCTGGTGGCAAATCATTTGAAACATACAATTTTGACGATATTTATATGCGCCATTACAACTCGTTTCTTATAATTTCTGAGATCAATTCAGATTTGGATAAGAAGGATGCTACGTTTTATATGGAGTGTCAATAAACTTATTTTAGTACATAGGAGGATAGAATAATGAACACTTCCAGACTTGAATACCCGAGACCTGATTTTGTACGTGACAACTGGCTTTCATTGAACGGAGAATGGGATTTTTCGTTTGATGATGACTGTTTCGACAAAAAAATAAATGTGCCATTTGCCTACGAAAGTAAGCAGTCTGGGATTGGTAGCACTGAATTCCATAACACTGTATGGTATAGAAAGACTTTTGATATTCCTTCGACCATGCGTGGCGGTCTTGTGCTGCTACACTTTGGTGCGATAGATTATTCCTGTAAAGTATGGGTCAATGGCGTTTTTGTCACTGAGCATACAGGAGGTTATACAGGTTTTTACGCAGATATTACCGATACAGTTCGCTTTGATGGAAGCAATATTGTTGTAGTAAGAGTAGAAGATGACCATTCAGACTTGGAAATGCCTAGAGGCAAGCAGTTTTGGGAAGAAAAGCCACGCAGTATATTCTATACCCCTACAACAGGTATTTGGCAAAGTGTTTGGCTAGAAGCTGTCCCATATACACATCTGCATTCAGTGAGAATGACGCCACTTTTTGACGAAAAAGCTATAAAATTTGATTACAGGCTTTGTGGAGCTAAAGATATTACACTGGAAACACAGATATCGTTTGAAGATATACAAGTGACCAATATAACTGTGCAATCACAAAGCCACAAGGGATCGTTTACGGTAATTTTAGATCAGCCTGAGCTTTTGGCATGGAATTTTTATGAGGATCTTGCCTGGTCTCCGGAAAACCCCAGATTATTTAACGTTGTGTTCAACGTTTACAATGAGGGTCAATTGGCAGATACTGTGTCTTCATATTTTGGTATGCGCAAGGTGTCCGTGGAAAATAATATGTTTATGTTGAATAACCGGCCATACTATCAAAAGTTGATACTGGATCAGGGTTATTGGCCAGAATCTTTGATGACAGCGCCTTCTGATGAAGCATTTATAAAGGACATAGAGGTGGTCAAAGCTATGGGATTTAACGGTGTTCGCAAACATCAGAAAGTAGAAGATCCCCGCTTTCTCTATCATGCAGATCATATGGGTCTACTTGTCTGGAGCGAGATTGGGTCAGCCTATCTTTACTCAGACAAGTATGCAATAAGAATGTATAGAGAGTGGGCAGAGGCTTTAAAGAGAGATTATAATCATCCTTGTATAGTAGCATGGGTTCCATTAAATGAGTCCTGGGGTGTACAGGAGATACAAAGTAACATTTCACAACAGGAACACAGTAAGGCACTATATAATATGACGAAATCTCTGGATAGCTCACGCGTTGTTATAGATAATGATGGCTGGGAACATTCCTGTGGCGACATGCTTACTATACATGATTATGAATCATCCTCGGCTGTGATACGAGATCGCTATGCCAGTCTCGAAAACATACTGAGATTTCTACCAAATGGAAAGAAATTATATGTGGGGAGCAAGCAATATGATAATGAGCCCATCATAGTCAGTGAATTTGGAGGTATACGTTTTTCTCGGGAAGAAGCAAAAGGGGATTCTTGGGGCTATTCCGAAGATAAAACACTTGATAAATTTGTAGAGCATTTTCGAGGACTGATAAATGCGTTACACTGCTCAAAGTATGTTCAAGGGTATTGCTATACTCAGCTTACAGATATAGGGACAGAGCAAAATGGTCTGCTAACTTATGAACATGAACCAAAAGTATCTCCGAAAATTATTAAAGAGATAAATGATGGCAAAAAAATAAGTCAGCAAAACTTATAAAGATAGAAGCGATATGAAGGATAACGACAAGGAGTACAGTTTTTATCATTGTACACAGGGGAAATCATTTTTAGGCTGGTGGGACATCCTTACAGACTACTGCTGGGAGCTTTTTAAGTATAACTTGTGGTATCTTTTGTTCACACTCCCTTCATTTTTGTGTATGCTCATGTTTCTTTTTTTCAATGCTTATTTATTTCTGATAGTGGCACTTTTATTATTTGTACCTGTTGGACCGGCTATGCTGGTATTATATGAAGCAACAGCTAAAATCGCCGCAGGCGAGCTCCGTACTGCTCTTCCTCATTTTTTTTCCACGTGCAAAAAGCATTATAGGCATGGATTTGCGTTTTCAATAGTGTTGGGGATTATTGGTTTAGTCACAATGTATCCAGTTTATTTTTCACTGATTATAAATAGTGCTATGAAAATTGTAATAATGATTTGCGCAGGGATCACCATGTTGTTATTATGCATTTTGCTACCTTACATCGCTCGTTTTCTGATGTCTGGTGAATGCAAAGGGGTACTAAAAAAAGCTGTAATACGAGCGTTAATTGGTGGCAAGGCCAGTTTCTTTGCAGGGCTGTTGCAGGCAACTTGGTTCTTTATTTGTATAGTATATCCTTACGTAGCATTTTTTGCCGCTTTGCTTGGCATGCCGGCAGTTATACGTATGACAACATCATACATTACATCACAAACTAAGGGAGAATAACAAAAGGTCTGTTAAATTACATATAGAGAATATATTGTATTAGTTTGTCTATCCAGTGTCACCTGTAAATTTATTTTTTAATTACCTTTTAGAGGGTGACTTTAATCGATTTTATTTTAGAATTTCTATTTAAGTGTTATTGGTTTTTAAAAGTTAGTCCATTCAATTAGCCTACCACTTAAACAATCAAGGATTATAACGAAAAACATTTTCACAACCACTCGTTATTTGTTGTAGTAAGATATCTGTAATTCAAATCATTAGTAATCTCTAGATTACAAAAGCTTAAATATAAAGATACGATAAAACGTGTAATAAAAACAGGATAAGAAAAAACAAAAAGCTTGACATAAAATATGTTCTCAGGTAATATAAGAAAGCACTTGCGCAAGCGCTTATTAATGATTTTAGAGTTAATAATAAAATAAATATATTAAAAAAGTAAATGTATTAAAATAAAAAATTATAAAATTTGTTATATTAATGTCATATATTAAAAAATAAAAGTATAAACCTCATATGAAAAATTTAGAACCCATCAATGATTTAAAGAGTTGCAAAATCTATATCTGGATCGATTCATAAAAGAAACAAAGGAGAGAGAAGAAGTCTTGAGGAGGGAAAAACTTATAAATATCCTTTCTCCTGGAAGGGTAAATGTAATCGGAGAGCATACAGATTATAATATGGGATTATCTATAACAGCAGCTATAGATAAATATATATTTATAACAGGATATAAAAATGATTTAGGTTTAGTAGAAGTATATTCTAAGTACCTGAATGATTCTGGTAAATTTTTTTTAGATGATATTGCTTTTGATAAAAGTAAATACTGGATAAATTATATAAAGGGTGTTGTAAATGAATATATTCAACGGGGGTATAAAATATCCGGATTTAATATGGTTATAGATAGTGATCTTCCTATAGGTGCAGGAGTCAGTTCATCTGCATCTCTCGAAGTCGGTGTAGCAAAATTTATTAAGGAGCTTTTTGATTTGAATGTTGATAATAAGGAAATAGTAAACATTAGCAACAGTGCAGAGAATAATTTTGTTGGAGTAAGTTGTGGTCTTATGGACCAGTTTTCAGTTGTGTATGGAAAGAAAGATCATGTAATTTTTTTAAATTTTAAAGATCTATCTTATGAATATATCCCATTCAACCCCGGTAATGACTTGATTTTAATTATTAATTCTCGAGAGGAAAGAAACCTTGCAGATACTGAGTACAACAAAAGGAGGGAAGAATGCAATGATGCTGTCAGGTTGATGTCCAGCATGATAAAAGACAGAAATATTAATTCCCTTTCAGATATAAGTCTTGAATTGCTATTTGAAGTTAAAGATAGATTACCTGGAAAAATCTTTAAAAGAGCAAGGCACGTTGTGACCGAAAATAAAAGAGTTTTACTTGCAAAAGAGTGTTTGCTTAAAAGCGATATTGGAAAATTGGGCCATATCTTATATGAATCTCATGAAAGCCTTAAAAATGATTATGAGGTATCTACTGATAAGCTTGATTATCTGGTACGGGAGTTAAGTAAAATCAATGGAGTTTATGGTGCAAGATTAATGGGGGCAGGTTTCGGTGGTAGTGTTATAAGCATTGTTAAAAAAGAAATAGTCAATGAAATAATCGATAAAGTAGGAACAGGGTTTTTAAAAACATTTAATGATAACCCTGACTTTATTGGATGTCTTCCTTCTGATGGAACTATGAGAGTTAGCATCTAAAGATTATGATAAAATTGAAAAGGAATAAAATAAAAAATGAATAGAAAAAAGAATAAGTTATTAAACATAACAAAGAAATCCAACAGTAACAGAGGCCCAGAAAATTATGGGGGTATAATTTCAATAAAAAACAAAGCTTTAATAAGAAAGAAATGTAAAGAAAATCCAAATTTTAAAAAGAGCGTAATAATAAAAGAAGATGGAAGATATTTGATTTATTATGAATTTTAAATACATTCTCGTGTAGGGGATGTAATTAATCGGGTAATAAATCACCATAAAAATTTAAATAAAAGTTAATGGAGGTATAAAAATATTAGAGCTTCGATATGATCCTGTTAAAAATAAATGGGTGGCAATAGCGACAAAAAGGCAGGAGAGGACTTTTTTGCCACCAAAAGATTTCTGTCCACTTTGCCCGACAAAAAGCGACAAAGTTGTTACAGAAATTCCCCGGGACAATTATGATATTGTAGTTTTTGAAAATAAGTTTCCCACTTTTAGCAGAACCCCGGGTAGACTGGATTCTAATGAGAGTACATCTGAAAGAAGTATTCTTTCGTATTCCAAAATGCAGTCCAGAGGAATCTGTGAGGTTGTCTGCTATACTCAGGAGCACGATTTATACCTGGAAGATATGCCGCTACAGAAAATCTGTAATCTGATAAAAGTCTGGCAGGATAGGTATTTGAATCTGGGTAGTAAAAATTTTATTAAATATGTCTTTATTTTTGAGAACAAAGGAAAAGAAATAGGTGTCACTCTTTCCCATCCCCATGGTCAGATATATGCATTTCCCTATATACCACCTGTAGTTTTAGAGGAATTAAGTTCCTCAAAAAAATTTTACAAAAAAAATAAGAAATGTCTTCACTGCACTATAATTGAAAATGAGTTAAAAGATAAAAGAAGGATTGTTATTAAAAATGAAGATTTTATTGCATTTATTCCTTTTTATGCAGGATGGCCGTATGAGGTTCATATTTATTCTTTAAGACACATTGGCAGTATATGTGAATTAATAGAGCAGGAAATTCTTTCGCTATCGGTAATAATTAAGAAACTCATAAACGGTTATAACAATTTGTTTGGTTTTAGAATGCCTTATGTAATGGTAATCCATCAAAAGCCAACTGATGGCAGGGATTATATTTATTATCACTTCCATTTTGAATTTTATCCGCCATACAGAACAAAAAATAAACTTAAATATATGGCTGGCTGCGAACTGGGAGCAGGTACATTCATTAATGACACCTTGCCCGAGGAAAAAGCAGCTGAGTTAAAAGAAATTGTTGATAAAATTTAAAAAACGGATAAAATTATAAATATTATATATAGATTAAACAAATTTTTATTTATTGTATTATATAATTTGTACTATCCGGGCCTGGTATTTATAGTTTAGCTACCTCTGGGCATAAAATATTAAGTATAAAAATATTAAAATATTTTTATGGAAATTTAATAATATTGAAATGCCTGATAAAAGAGAAGAAAAAAAACAAAACCGGCAGATCTATACATCTGATATGATGAATAGCCTTATGATGGATGCTCTTATGGAATACCTTCCAGATGGTATATACTTTAAGGACCTTAAAAGCAGATGTATAAGGGTAAATAGAGCATGTGCCGAAAAGTCTTACAGATTTAAATCTCCTGAAGAAGCAATAGGCAAAACTGATTTTGACTTTTTTTCTAAAGAGCATGCAGCCCAGGCATACAGAGATGAGCAGAATATAATAAAAACAGGCCAGCCCCTCATAAATATTGAAGAAAAAGAAACATGGCATGGTGTAGAACCCCGATGGATATCAACAACTAAAATGCCTTTTTATGATAAAGAAGGGAATATAATTGGTACATTTGGTATCTCCCGTGATATAACTGACAAGAAGAAAGCAGAAGAAAAAATAGAATATCTTTCCTTCCATGATGTACTCACAGGTCTTTACAACAGGGCATTTTTTGAAGAAGAGCTAAAAAGACTTAATACAGATAGGCAGCTTCCTCTTACTATAG
>JAQVHC010000074.1 GCA_028696435.1 Actinomycetota bacterium
GTAAGTGTAATCACTGCCACATAGGTGATAAGCTGGTTTGTGTCGATGGTCCTGTATTCAGTTTATGGGAAATAAAGAATTTAAAGGAGGCTATATAAATGAGTAAGCCGAAAGTAGGTATTTTTGGGTTTACAGGCTGTGGTGGCTGTCAGCTGGAGATATTAAATCTCGAGGATCAGCTACTTGACCTGGTAAGTGCAGTTGAAATTGTGCATTTTACAGAAGCTATCACAGAACACAGTGATAATTATGAAATAGCTCTTATTGAAGGTTCAGTTACCACGGAGCATGATATTGAGAGAGTCAAAAAGATAGGAGATATTGCAAAAATAATAGTGGCAGTAGGCTCCTGTGCTGTTAATGGTGGATTAAATTGTCTAAAGAATTTATATGGTGTAGAGAGGGCAAAGGAACTTGTCTATGGTGATAAAAAAGACTGGATAGATTCCATAGAGGTAAAACCGATTGATGAATACGTCAGAGTTGATTATTATGCAAGAGGGTGCCCGCCAAACAGATTAGAGATTGTAGATATAATAAGGTCCTTAATTATAGGGAGAAAGCCTGAAATACCCAATTACCCTGTGTGTGTTGAATGTAAAAGAAATGGGAATACCTGTGTATATGATTTTGGAATAACATGCCTTGGTCCTGTTACAAGAGCAGGATGCAATTCAAGATGCCCCAGTAGCGGAACTGGATGTGAGAGTTGCAGGGGTTTGATTGATGATCCAAATATAAATGCACAGAAAGATTTGCTGGCAGAATATGGTCTTACCGTTGAAGATATTATCAGTCAATTTAATCTTTATAATGCATGCAAAAAAGTGATAGCAAAGGAAAATAAAAAATAAATAATTCTGGAGGTTTAATATAATGGTAAATAATTTAAATATAGAAGTTTCACCTGTATCAAGGGTTGAGGGGCATGGTGATCTGGTAATAAATATAAAAGATAAAAAAATTGAAAAATTAATATTTAGAATACCGGAATCACCAAGGTTTTTTGAAGCAATGCTTGTTGGAAGAAAATATGATGAGCCCTCGCATATAACTTCAAGAATATGCGGAATCTGTTCGGTAGCACATACCTTTGCATCTATTAAAGCAACTGAGAGGGCTATGGGAATAAAACCAACAGAGCAAACAATAAATTTAAGAAGACTTATATATCACCATGAAAATATTCAGAGCAACGTACTACATGTATATTTTCTGGCAGCTCCTGATTTTTTTGGTACTGGAAGCGTAATCTCACTTGCTGAGACTCATCCTGAAGTTGTGGATATTGCACTCAGAACAAAAAAGATGGCAAATGATATGGTTAGAATTATAGGAGGCAGGGCAGTCCACCCTATAAGAACTGTAGTAGGCGGGTTTACAAAATTACCAACCGAACAGGAAATGCTTGAAATGAGAAAAATGCTTGAAGGTGCTTATCCCGATCTTGAGAAATCTCTTGAAATTTTAAAGACGATAAATATTCCTGATTTTGAAAGAGAGACAGAATATATATCATTAAGTAATTCTTATGAGTATGCTCTTTATGATGGCAATATTAAATCAACAGATGGCTGGGAAATAGATTGTCAGGATTATCTTGATAAAATAAGCGAAGAAGTAGTCCAGCATTCAACTGCAAAACACTGTCGTGCAAACAGAGATTCATATATGGTGGGTGCACTGGCAAGATTTAATAACAACTATGATAAACTTACAGATAATGCTAAAAAATATGCTGAAGAGCTGGGACTTAAAGCTCCGTGTTATAATGCTTTTATGAACAATATCGCCCAGTTTGTCGAGGTTGTCCACAGTGTAGATGATAGTATAAGATTAATTGATAAAATTCTCGAGGATGGCCTGGATGAAGAAAAAGCAATGGTAGATATAAAGCCACGTGCAGGGAGAGGTGTTGGTGTTGTGGAAGCACCAAGAGGCCTGCTAATACATGATTATACGTATAATAAAGACGGAAGAGTTGAGAAAGCTAATTTAATAATTCCGACAAATATGAACTTTGCTAATATAGAAAATGATATGAAGGCACTTGTTCCTGAAATAATAGATAAAAGTGAAGACGAAATTAGATTTGCCTGTGAGATGCTGATAAGAGCTTATGACCCCTGCATATCCTGTTCCACACACATGCTGGATGTAAAACTCATAAATAAATAAAATCTATAATATAAAGAAGTTAATTGGTAATATAAAGAAGTTTGCTGGAGGTTATAGGAGATATTTGTGTATTTTTCATGATTTTAGACTAACAGTTTTAATTCCGGTTAAATGTATAAGTGTTTAAAATTTTTATAAGCGGTCAAAAAGTTCAATGTAATTGGGAACAATTATTATAAATAATTATTCCTGAATATCTGGGTAATTCTTCCATATCTTGCTTTAAAAATCTATTGAATATAAAATTAAAGGAAGTTATCTTTTAAATCTTTAATTTCTTTCATAAGAAATACATTATTCTAAAAAATAATTTACATAATGGTATGTTGACTGCGGAAGATATAAAAATAATTGGTTTTGGGAATAAATATAGATCAGATGATGGCATAGGTATAAGAGTAATAGAAGAAATTAAAAAGCTGGATTCTTTTAAAGATATAGATGTTATTGATGGCGGAACATCCGGAGTTGATCTATTATTTCTGGCAAGAAGCTGTAAAAAAATAATTATAGTAGATGCATTAGATGTTGGCATTGATACAGATGATGTAATTTGCATAAAAGTAGATGATATTGAAGAATTTTTAAAGAAAGATTGTAAAAGCCTATCTCTCCACGATTTAAATCTATCTGATATTTTAAAATTAATCAGAACATTAAAAATAGATGTTGACATAATAATTATAGGTATTAAACCAGTAAATATGGACTTTGGTGAAAATCTTTCTCCGGAAATAGAAAGAAAAATTCCGCAGATAATTTCAATGGTAGAAGAAGAAATTCAAATATAGAAGAAATTCAAATATAGAAAAAGCAGGATATTATATCATACGATAGTGAGTAGTAATAATCTTAAATTTCTTAATAATCTTACTTAAAGCATACCTGCGGGATCAGAAGATATTGCATTAACATTATATCTAATAATTAAAGCATGTACTGTTTTTAACATATTCTGGGGAGCTGTTCGGCAAAGGCGAGATCAAGGATTCTCTTTGTGCCGATTTTTGTGATCAGGGTAACATTACCGGAGTCTTTTTGAGTTTTACTGGATTTTCCTGTTACCTCGCCTATTATACAGCTGTCTTTTCCGTACTTATTTTTTTTCATCACATCGAGAACTATATCAGCATCATTTTTATCTACAAAAACAACCATTTTCCCTTCATTTGCAATATAAAGAGGGTCAAGTCCCAGGAACTCGCAAATTCCTTTTACCTCTTTTTTAACAGGTATGCTATTTTCATATATATTAATGTTAGTTCCTGAAGATTTTGCAAGTTCCACCAGAATAGAAGCAAGCCCGCCTCTGGTAGCGTCTCTTAATGCATGAATTTTTCCTGATACCGATGTAATATCTTTAATAAGAGATGAAAGAGGAGAGCAGTCACTAACAATACTGGTTTTAAAATCAAATCCTTTTCTACTACTGATTATTGCTGCCCCATGTTCGCCGATGCCTCCATTTATAAGAATAGCATCACCCGGCTTTATATTATAAGGAGATATTTCTAAATTATCAGGAATAAACCCCAATCCTGAAGTGTTAATGTATATCTTATCAACACTTCCTTTTTCAACAACTTTAGTATCACCGGTAACAATACTCAATCCTGTTTCATTTAAAACTTTTTTTATTGAAGACAGAATTTCTTTAAAATCAGAAATCGGAAAACTTTCTTCAATGATAAATGACAGACTTAATGCGGCAGGCGTACAGCCAGTAGTGACAAGGTCGTTTATAGTACCACAGATGCTCAATTTCCCGATATCGCCACCCGGAAAAAAAATGGGATTTACTACAAAACTATCAGTAGTAAAGGCAATTTTGCAATTATCGGTATATCCATCTAAAACAGCGCTATCTTCAAGCTTGTTTAAAATTTTATTTCCAAGGTATTTAAGGATAAGGTCATTTATAAGCTCATTAGTTTTAATTCCACCGTCACCGTGGGATAGCTGGATGACTTTGTCTTTAAATAAAGTCTCTCCGGTTTTTGCATTTTCTTTATTAATTGTTTTATCTTTTTTTGCTGTCATATCAATTTTTTAAATAAATTTTCAATCTATGTATATTATTAAAAATCATGCTTTTAGTTTCTCATACCTGTAATAAGCTGCGCACGAACCTTCGCTTGAAACCATACACGGGCCAACAGGGCTATCGGGTCTGCAGACTTTTGAAAATAATTTACACTCAAAAGGTTTTTTTATACCCTTTAAAACATCCCCGCACCGGCATCCCGGTGGTTCTTTTGATTTAATTTTTTTTACAGGAAAATGAATTTTTGCATCAAATCTTAAAAAATCTTCTTTAAGTTTTAATCCGCTATCAGGAATATTACCAAGCCCTCTCCATACTGAATCAGTTTTATCAAATACTTCGTATATTAACTTTATTGCAGCAGGGTTTCCTTCTTCTCTTACCACTCTATTATATTGAATCTGAACATCGTATCTATCGTCTTTTATCTGTTTTATTATCATATCTATAGATTCAAGTATATCGAAGGGTTCAAACCCGCTTATTACACAGGGAACCCTGTATTTTTCCGCAATTGATTTATAAGGGATACTTCCAATAATGGCAGAAACATGTCCGGGACACAGAAAAGCATCTATTTTCACGTGCTCGTCTTTAAGGAGGGTTTCAAGAGCTTCAGGAATAAGTTTATGGACGTTATAAATAAAAAAATTATTGATTTTTTCCGTGTAAGCTCTTTTTATAATAACAGAGGTCAGGGGTATTGTGGTTTCAAACCCAATAGCCAGAAGGATAACCTTTCTGGATGGATTTTTTTTTGCGAAATTCAGAGCGTCTGAAGGAGAATAACAGATTTTTATATCTTTCCCTTCTGATTTTTTATCATAAAGACTTGATTTGCTTCCCGGTACGTGTAGCATATCACCAAATGTAAATAATGATATGTCATAATTTTCTGTAATTTCAAGAATTGTATCTATGTCGGAAGCAGGTGTAACACATACAGGACAGCCGGGCCCGCTTATTAAATTTATAGTTTCTGGAATAATCTGTCTTAATCCATACCGTGAGATAACCATTGTATGGGTTCCGCATACCTCCATTATGCTAACACCATCAGATGCCCTGCTTTTATTTAAAGATTCAACTATATATTTAATGTTTTTGTCCATCAAAATATTCATTAAAGTAGTTTTCAATATTTGCTGCTTCTTTTTTATCTATAATCTGTATGGCGAATCCGGCATGAACTATGACATAATCTCCTTTTACTGCGTCTGGAACAAGGGTTATATCAACTTCTTTTTTAATTCCCATACTCTCAACTTCTGCAAGATTTTTATTTATTTTTATTATCTTTGCCGGTATAGCAAGACACATAAAGACCTCCCTTTAATCTAATGACACACTAAAGGCCATGCTGCTATATATGCCTGACCAAGTGAAATCCCTCCATCGTTAACAGGAACTTTAAAATTTGAGTATACCTTAAAACCGTTCTTTTTCAATATATTAAAACATTTACTGATAAGATAATTATTCTGGAAAACTCCGCCACTCAGAGCAACTTTATTAATACCAGAAGATTCTTTTATAAGAAGGCATACTTTTAATACTATATCAACAAGTGAGTTATGAAATTTTGATGAAATTATATTTGCAGGAACGTTATTGAGTAAATCATTAAATATCTGGCTAAAAATATAATAATCATCTATTTCATACTGACTTGCATTGTTGTCCCTCTTATTATTCAGGTTATTATTGTGTTTATCATTAGTATAAGTACTGTCCGGCTCGTTATCATTGTTAATAATTTTAATTTTATAACTGCTATCATTATTATAATCGGTTATCATTTCAAGATTGACAGCAGCTTCTCCTTCATAGGTTGAAATGTGTGTGCAATTAATAAGTGAACTTACTGCATCAAAAAATCTTCCCATGCTCGTGGTAATGGGGCTGTTGAATCC